>NZ_DASYJG010000049.1:0-77112 GCF_035996765.1 Baekduia sp. | reverse complement strand
GCGCCGCTGGATCCGGGCGGTCTGGCCGACCACATCGGCGAGCGCACCTATTCCCGGCTGATGCAGATGGTGGGCGACCCGATCTTGATGACGGGCGCCGACTACCGGCTGACCGTTGGGGCCTAGCGGGTGACCGCGAGGATCACCTCGGCCAGCCGCGGGCCGGCGTCCTCCTGGGAGAAGTGGGCGACGCCTTCGAGCGTCACGTGCGGCTGACCGGCGGCGCCGGGGATCAACTCCTGGAGCACCGCGTCGGCGCCGCGCGTCACCGGATCGCCGTCACCGAAGGCGCAGACGAAGGGCTTGTCCCAGCGCTTGAGGACCTCCCACGCCGCGCGGTTGGCCGGCACCGCCGGATCGTCAGGGCCATCGGGCACGAGCAGCGGGAACTGACGCGCGCCCGACTTGTAGGACTCGTCAGGGAAGGGCGCGTCGTAGGCGGCGATCTCGGCATCGTCGAGCGCGCGGGCCGTGCCGCCGTCGACGATCCGCCCGATGTTGAGCTCGGGGGTCTGCTGCGAGTAGGTCCGCCATGCTTCGAAACCGGCACCCAATGGCCGCTCGCCGGCCGGCAGGAACGTGTTGGAGGCGACGATCGCGCCGAAGCGCTCCTCCTGCTCAGCGGCGATGCGCAGACCGAGCAGGCCGCCCCAGTCCTGACCGAAGAGGATGACGTCGGTGAGGTCGAGGTGGTGAACAACGAGGTCGGTCAGCCAGCCCACGTGACGCGCGTAGGTGTAGTCCTCACGCGCGGCGGGCTTGTCGGAGCGCCCGAAGCCGACGAGGTCAGGCGCGATCACGCGCAGGCCGGCCGCGACGAGCGGCTCGATCATCGACCGGTACAAGTACGACCAAGACGGCTCGCCGTGCAGCAGGAGCACCGGCCGCCCGCCGCGCGGGCCTTCGTCGACGTAGGCCATCCGAGCGGTCTGATCCTCGGCCGTGACCTCGGCGTAGTGCGCGTCATAGCTCCAGCCCGGAAGGCCGGCGAAGCGCTCGTCGGGGGTGCGCAGCAACTCCATCATCTTGCTCCTCTGCGGTCAGACGTGCGCGCCCGATCGGCGCATCGCCGGCGCAGCATACGCTCACTGGCGCAGCGCGAGCACGGCGTTCAAGTCATCGGCTTCTGCGGCGGTCTTGTCCTCGCGGTAGCGCAGGACGCGCGCGAAGCGCAGCGCGACGCCGCCGGGATAGCGGCGCGAGGTCTGGACGCCGTCAAACGCGATCTCCACGACCAGCTCAGGCCGCACGTAGACCGTGTGGCCGCGTTCCTGCACCGCCAAGGACCGCAGCTTCTGGGTCTGCCATGCGAGCAGCGCGTCGGTCAGCCCCTTGAACGTCTTGCCGAGCATGACGAAGCCGTCACCGTCGACCGCGCGCGCGCCGAGGTGCAGGTTGCTCAGCCAGCCCTGCCGGCGACCGCTGCCCCACTCGACCGCCAGCACCACGAGATCGAGCGTGTGGCGCGGCTTGACCTTCAGCCAGCTTGCCCCGCGCCGGCCGGCGGCGTAGGGCGCGTTGAGCGCCTTGATGACCACGCCCTCGTGGCCGGCGGCCAGCGCGGCGTCGAAGTGGGCTTGCACCGCAGCGAGGTCGCCGGTGATCAGCCGCGGCACGCGCAACGCCTCGGGCACAGCGAGTTGCAGTGCTTCCACGCGACGCGCCATCGGCGCGTCGAGCAGATCCTCACCGTCCAAGTGCAAGATGTCGAAGAGCACGGGCGTGACCCCGGGTGCGCCCGAGGCGATCCGCGACGACGTCACCTGAAACGGCTCGGGCCGGCCGTCCTCGCGCAGCGAGATCGCCTCGCCATCGAGCACCAACCGCTGCGCCGGCAGCGCACGCACCGCGGCGACGACCTCTGGCAGCCGCGCGGTCAGATCGTCGAGCGAGCGGCTGGAGATCGTCACGTCATCGCGGTCGCGATGGACCTGGATCCGCGCGCCGTCGAGCTTCCAGTCAACCACGCCCTCGCCGACCTTCTCCAGCGCCTCTTCCAGCGATGCCGACGGTGATGCGAGCATCGGCTTCACCGGTCGGCCGACCTCCAGCCGGAAGCGGTGCAGGCTCTCTTCGCCCTCGCGCAGCGCCGCCTCGGCGACGACCCGTGCGTCACCGCGCAGCATCGTCGCGCGGTCGACGGTCGCACGTGGGATCCCGGTGGCCAGCGCGACCGCATCGGCCATCACGCCCGCCAGCGCTCCTTGGCGCACCTCGCCGGAGATCAGCCCGCGCAAGAACGTCTGCTCGTCGGCGGTCGCGCGAGCGAAGAGGTCGGCGATCGCGTCACGTCGTGCTGCCTGCGAGCCAGCGCCCGACAGCTCGGCGACGCGTTCGAGCGCCAGGTCGACATCCCCAACTTGGAGCGACGGCTCGTCGGCCGGCGCCGGGAGATCTTGCAGCGAGGCCCAGCCCACGCCCGTGCGCCGCTGGCGCAGCTCGCCGCTCAGGTAGGCGACGGCGGGCTCGACCTCACCAGGGTCCAGCGCGCGCAGCGCCTCGCCCAGCAGCTCCGCCTTGCGCTTGCGCGAGCGGGTCGCGCCGACGGCGAGGGAGGTGGCGGCGAGATCGGCGAACAGCACCGCTGCATCGTGCCGCACCCATGGGATGGCGACGCGTCAGGTCGTCAGCCAGGTCGCACGCCGCGCGATCGTCGCGTTGATGTCCAGGTCTTCCGCCGTCCAGACCGCGGCACGTACGGTCCCGCGGTCGCGATAGCGGCGCATGATCGCCGCGTGGCGCGGCAGCGCGACGAAGCGCCGCAGGTCCTCCTCGCTGGCCCACAGCGACAGCGAGCCGCCGACCCGGTGGCGGACGTCGCCGTAGAGCACCACCCCGATCGCGCCCGCCATCGCCCACCAGCCGCGCGTCAGCGCCAGGCCGTCGCGCGCGATCAGCGGCCAGTCGCGGGCGTAGCGGGGGGTGAACTCCGTGAGGCTCACGATCGTCGGCCCGCCGCTGCGCGGCAGCGGGCCGGCCACCATCCGGGTCCTCATGGCGTCTCGACCAGCGCGCGGACCGTCTCCAGCTCGGCCTCGACGGTCTCCATCTGGGCGCGGATCACTTCCGGATCGACGCCCGCCGGGAAGACAAGCGTGAAGACCAGTTCGCTTCCCGTGTGATTGTGCAGGACGCGCATGCGCGCGCCGAACGTCGCGTTGTCTGGACGCAGGAGGTCCACGGTCCCGTGCTCGGCCGACACGCGGACGGTGATCGCGAACTGCGCGTCGCCGGTGCCGATCAGCCAGTCGTCGCCGTGCGTTTCGACGGCGGGGGCGAAGCCCGGCGCCCAGTCGGGCAACCGGTAGGGATCGCCGACGACCGCCAAGACGGCCTCCGGCGGCGCGGCGATGGAGATCGAGCGGGTCTCGACCGGGCCGGTGACGGCATTCGTATGCATGTGCAGATGATCTACCAACACAAACGATCTGTCAACGCGTAGAGTTCCGCGTCCATGGCGAAGGACGGGGAAGATCTCGGCGCGCTCTTCGCGCGCATCACGCGCCGGCTCATCGACGCCGAGCGACCGCTCCTGGCCGAGCTGGGGCTGTCGATGTGGGGCTACATCGCGTTGTCGCACCTGGCCCATGCGCCGGCCGAGACGCAGCTCGCCCTTGCCCAGGCCATCGGCTATGACAAGACGCGGCTGATCGGGTTGCTCGACGAGCTCGAGGCCGACGGCCTGATCACCCGCACGCCCGATCCCGGCGACCGACGCGCGCGGATCATCTCGCTGACCGCCGCGGGCACCAAGCGCCATGCCGCCGCGCGCCGCGCGATCCGCAAGATGGAGGACGGCGTCCTGGCCGACGTCAGCGCGGCGGAGCGCACGCGCCTGCGCCGCACGTTGGCGCGTCTTGCCGGCGACTGACCGCAGTGGCGCCCGGCGCTTCTGGGGCTAGGCTCTCGACCATGATCATCAGCACCATGAACGACCTGCCCGGCTACGAGATCGAAGAGGTCTTCGGCGAGGTCTTCGGCCTCACCGTCCGGTCGCGCAACGTCGGCTCGCAGATCGGGGCCTCGCTGAAGTCGCTGGTCGGCGGTGAGCTCAAGGGCATGACCAAGATGCTGGCCGAGGGGCGCGCTCATGCGTCGCAGCGACTCGTCGAGGAGGCCGAGGCGCGCGGCGCCAACGCCGTGCTCGCGTTCCGCTTCGACACGAGCGAGCTCGGCACGACGTGGACGGAGATCTGCGCATACGGCACGGCCGTGCGGGCACGCAAGCGCTGACCGTGTTCGATCACGTCACCATCCGCGTCACCGAGCGCTCGGTGTCAGAAGCGTTCTACGCGACGGTCCTCACGCAGCTGGGGATCGACATCACCTACAGCACGAGCGCTTACGCCGAGTGGCGCGACTTCTCGCTGACGCAGGCCGACGGCGATCATCCGCCGACGCAACGGTTGCACGTCGCGTTCGTCGCGCCGACACGTGAGCAGGTCGACGCGTTCTGGCAGGCGGGCATCGACGCGGGCTCCACCGACGACGGCGCCCCCGGCCCGCGGCCGCAGTACTTGGAGGACTACTACGGCGCGTTCCTGCGCGATCCGGATGGCAACAGCGTCGAGGCCGTCCACCACGGCCGGCTGCGCCGCGAGGGCGTCATCGACCACCTGTGGATTCGCGTCGCTGACCTGCCGGCGGCGACCGCGTTCTACACGACCGTGGCCGCGGCAGCCGGGCTGCATGTCCGCCATGCGGGCGAGGACCGCACGACCGTCATCGGCGGCGAGGGCGGCTCGTTCTCGCTCGTGCCCGGCAGCGAGGTGACCGCGGGCCTGCACATGGCGTTTCCCGGCGACGAGGCGGCCGTGGGTCGCTTCTACGCCGACGCGGTTGCCGCCGGCTACCGCCCCAACGGCGAGCCTGGCGAGCGCCCGCAGTACCACCCCGGCTACTACGCCTCGTATGTGCTGGATCCCGACGGCAACAACATCGAGGTCGTCGACCACCACCGCGGCTGAGTCGCCGTCGGCCAAACGTCCCCTCGGAGCTTTGAATGTTCCTAGAATGAACGGGTGACGATCGAAGCCACCGTCCAGGCGGCGATCCTGGAGCGGCGAGCGCTCTCATTCACCTACGAGGGCGACAGCCTGCCTGCGCGCATCGGCCACCCACACGCGCTCTTCCTCAGCACGTCTGGCGAGACGCTCGTCAAAGCGGCCGGGAAGCTTGATCAGAACGCCGTCGCCCCGCGCAACCAGATACCCCGACAACAAGGTGTGGAACGGGTTGTCGTCCTGACGCGCGAGATACAGCGACCCCTCGACCGGGTCAGGGATCAGCGGACTGTGGATCTCAGCAGTCCCGACCTTCGAGGCATCCGGGCAGCTCGGCTCGTTGCTGTTGCCGAGCCCGATCTGCGCCGCACTGCACGCGTTCAGGCCATCAGCCGCTGCCGGGTTCAGCGAGAAGCCCGCCGGCAGCGTGACGACCGCCTTCTTCAGGTTCGCGGCGCCGAGACCATTCACGTCCTTGAGGCCGTCTTGAGGCACCTTCAGGTCGACGTCGAGACCCGCCGATGAGTCAGCCGCGCTCGTATCCGGCCGCAATGACAGTGACGGGTTGAACTGCAACTTGTCACAGCCCGTGGTTGCCGGAAGGGTGTCGGTGGCAGTAACGAAGTTGTCTCGATCCTGCCACGAATCGGCCCGTGCGGTCACCGTGAGCGGGTCGCCGCAATTGGTCGGCAGGGTGAGAAGCGGCGACGGAGGCTGCGCGGTTGCGCAGCCGAGGTGGATGCGCCGGCCCGGACAGTCCCGCAGGCCGTTGTGACTGGGATCCGCGGGGTTGCCCCAGATCGTCAGACGGGTGGCCAGAAGCGGAATCGCAGCCGAGATGTTGTTTACCTCGGACTCGAGGCCATAGTCAGACCCGGTGCGAACACGCGTGTCGATCGTCGCTGTGACCGGCGAGACGTTGAAGCCGAACTGGGCCGGCAGGTTGTCCGGCCGTTCCATGTTGTAAATCGGAACGCCCTCGGGCGGGAAGGGGTTCAACGTACCCGACGCGTCCGCCTGGATGACGCCGATCTGCGCCGCCGACGAGCAGTTGTCGTCGATCAGATCGCTGTACGTGCAGGTCGGAACGGCGGTCTGGTCGCCGACCAAGCCCGCCGGCAATGAGACGGTGACGTCCTTGACCATGCCGTCCGGGACGACGTTGCCGTCCCTGTCAAGCTTGGTGTTGAAGGTCATGTTGGCCTGCAGGGCGTACGGATGGCCGCCGGCCTGCCTGTAGGGCTGCCCCGCCTGATCGAGCAGCTTGAAAGCGAAGGACTGGAACCCGAAGCCTGCGCTCTGGGTGACCAGCGTCTGATCCGGTCCGTTGGTGGTGCCCAGGGCGTTGGACGCCTTGATGCGGTAGTGGTAGATGCTTCCGGCATGCAGTCCGTCGAGACGGGCGGAGACCGACGTGTCGGAGATGCCCGAGCCGATGGAGGCCAACGACTGCGAGCAGGGCAAAGAGGCGCCGTAGGAGCTGCTGGGGCCGTACTCGAACTGGCACGACGCCAGCGCGATGCCACCCGGGTTCAGCGTGCCGTTGACCGTGGCGCTCGTCTGCGTGATGTCCGAGGCCGCACCGGTCGAGAGGACCACCGCCGAGAGTGTCGTGAACGTGAGGGCCGAGGCCGTGTTGGTGCCGTTCGCGTTCGTGACCGAAAGACGGAAGTGGTAGGTGGTCTCGGGTGAGAGCCCGCTGATGTCGGCATGGACGTCCGCAGGGTTGGCGAAGGCGTTGCCCTCGGTGCAGGGGGTGGTCTGTGCGCTGGAGAAGCCGCTGCCCTGGTACGTCGCGTCATCGGCGTAGTCGAAGTGACAGGCGGTGACGGCCCCGGCACCGGCCGGATCGAGATGGCCGTTGAGCGTGCCCGAGGTCTGGCTGACGGCGGTTGCAGGCTTGGCGGCGGCGTCGGGAATGATTGCCCCGGGCCCGAAGACCTTGACCGAACCGGTGCCACCGTCGGCGACGTAGATGCTGCCGCTGCTCTGACCGACGGCAACGCCGCCAGCGGTGCCCGTGGGTGTGCCGGTGATCTGGCCGAGGTAGGTGCCAGCGGCATCGAAGGCGTCGACGACCGAGTTGCTGGTGTCATTGACGTAGAAGTCGCCGGAGGAGTTGTCGACGGCCACCGATGTGTAACCGCCGCCGAAGGAGCCCGCGGGGGTTCCCGTCCCATCCCATGCGGTCACGAAACTGCCCGAGGGATCGAACTCGAAGCTCTTGACCGAGCAGGAGTCCGAGACGAAGACGTGTCCACTGGTCGCGTTGACGGCGATGCCATCGGCATAGCCGCCACCGCAGCCGTAAAGTCCGACGGCCGCCGCAGCTGGGTCGTTGATCTGTGAAAGATAGGCGCCGGTCGCGTCGAAGACATCGACGACCTGGTGGCCGGCATCGAGGACGTACAGGTGATGGGTCGACTGATCGACGGCGATCCCGAAGCTGCCCGCTGGCACGAAGGCGCCGGCCGGGGTGACGTTGCCGGCGAGTTGCCCGTTCGCCGCCGGGCTTGCGTCACCGAAGGTCGTGACGAGGGCGCCCGCAGCGTTGAACTTGTCGATCACCGCATGCGTCGAGTCGGCGACGTACACATCGCCGGTCGCGTTGTCGACCGCCACGGCGACCCCCGCACCGCCGAACGAGCCCGCCGGCGTCGTGGAGCCGTTCCAGGTCGTCGGCGAGGTATCAGCAGCCGAGTTGAAGTCGTACACGTTGCCCGTGCCGGAGTCGGCGACCAGGATGTGCCCGTTGAGGTCGTTGACCGCCACGCTCTCGGAGCGCAGTGCCGAGAACGACATGCCGACAGCCGGACCCGAGATCTCACCGACACTGGCCGAGAACTGCAGTGCGGCGCCGGCCGGAGCGACGGACAGCGCCATCAGCGCGGCGCACCCGGCGGCGAGCGCGACAAGCGTCGCCAACGCGGTCCGGACTCGCCGGTCACGCTGGCGATTCGGGCGATCAAGTCCTGTCACAGTGGCCTCTCTGCTCATGTCGGAAATCGTGGGGATGGTCGTGGTGGTCATCGCTGACCTCCGCTCTTGACGGTCACGGAGACAGTCGCCGACGAGGGGATGCCGGTCGCCGGCACGTACCCAACCCGTGCCTTCAGGCTGAGATGGCGCTTGCGCTTGAGCGCTCGCTTGCCCGCAGCGCTCAGCGTCACCGTGACCTTGTAGGTCCCGGCCCGCGCCGCGCTCCTGCGCGCCGACTTGATGTTCGCGCCCGTGATCGAGATCACGCCCTTGGTCGGCACCTTGACCGTCAACACGAAGCGCGAGCCCGAGACGACTTTGCGGGTCACCGTCACCTTGCCCGTCGTCGTCGGCCCGGTCTCGGTCGGCCCGGCGTTCCCTGGGCCCGCGAAGGTGACCGAGCCCGCGCTCGGCAGAGCCGGCGGGCCGCCCAGCGGCCCTCTGCACGAGTCGCCCGTGCACGGCGCCGCCGGAGGCGCCTCGGCGAAGCCGCCGCCCACGCGAACGTCATAGATGTCAAGCGCTCCGTCGATGTCCGTCGAGGTGAGGCGCTGGGTGGTCTCGATGAAGACGTCATCACCGTTGGCGCTGGCGTCCACGAAGCGGGTCTGCCTGGTGGAGGTCCCCGAGGAGATCAAGTGAGGCTTGCCGTTCTCGTACTCATACACGTCGGGAAGGCCATTGCCGTCGCGAGCGACCAAAGGCCCATCGGCCGTGAAGAACAGACGCGAGCCATCGTCGGAGAGCTCCCGGCTGAGGACAAACACCTGATTTTCGCCGAGGAACGGCGCCTGCTGGATGATCGCCGAGGCGTCTGGGGCCGCGCCGCTCGGCGGGCATGACACGCAGACCAGGTGGTCGCCGGGTCGGTCGTAGAGATAGACCTGGGTGAAGGTCGACGAGCCTGCGTCGACGGTCTGGGGTCGATTGGAGTTGAACGCGAAATGCTGCCCGTCCGGGGTGACCCGCGCGCACGGGGAGCTCTTCCAAGCGCAGGCGTCGGGATAGAACAACGCCGGCGATGCATCATCGACGGCCAGCGTGGCGATCAAGCTCAGGACGCCGTTGTGGGAGACGTAGACGTTGGGCTCGCCCGCGGTGGCGCCTGCCGCGAGGGCGCCCTGCGCCACGAAGTACACATCGTCGCCTGAGTCTCCTGCGCCGGTGAACCCGAGCACGGAAGCGTCGGCGGAGGATGTCAAATCGGTCAGCGTCCCCGTCCCGATCCCGGAGAAGTCATAGCGGTAGAGGTTGTCGCCGCTGCCCGCAACCGTGTCGTTGGTGAGGCCGGAAGATGCAGGAGCCGTGAAGAAGACCCGCGATCCGTCCGGGGTGGCGAAGGCGAAGCGACCGCTGCCGCCAGGGCCGGCCCCCTCAGCGGCGTCAACCTGGACGGTCGTGACGCCGTTCCTGCGCGCGTAGAGGTTTCCGTCGGCACCCGCGAAGAAGATCGTGGATCCGTCATCGGAGACGGCGTGGCGGGCGCTCTCGACGCCGCCGATCGTGCCTCCACCCGGGAGCGGCGTCCCGTCGGGCGCGACCGAGACGAGCGTCAGCGCGCCGTTGGCGAACTGATAGAGGTTGTCAGCACCCGCTGGTGCATCCGCGGTGAGCTGCGCCTGCTCGTCGAAGACCACGTGAGAGAACGTCGGATCTGACGCCCTGAAGATCGCGTCCGCCGGAGGGCCGGTGACGGGATTGCGGCTGATGAGCTGGTAGCTGACGCCCGCGTTCTCGCGGAGGAAGAGGTTGGCGACCCCCTCCGGCTCTCCGGGGACGAGCTCTGGATCGTCCTTGCCGCAGCCGAGTTGCTGGTTGATGCCTTGTGCGACGACGCTCTTGGAGAAGTCGTCAGAGGTCGGGTCGAGCGCAAGCGCGAAGGTGCACAGCGTCGTGCCCTGCGACTGCGGCGGGGTGGGAAGGACCGAGGTCCAGCCGGAGCCCGTGCGGGACGAGATGACGTTCTCACCCGGGCCGGCCGAGCCCGGGATGGGGTTGAACGACAGGTACGCGATGGCGTGCCCGTCCGCGGCGGCACGGTAGGAGTTGCCCACATTCGGGTCGGCCTGGGTCAGCCCGTTGCCGTCCTTGTCGACCGGGGAGACCTGCTCATAGGCCCGGTCGTCAGGGAGGTTCGGCTCGGGAACCTCCGTGGAGAAGCTGCGGGCGGCGCCCGTCTCATCACCGGCGGCGCTGGAGGCGACGAAGCGATAGCGGTAGACCGTGCCCGGGGCGAGGCCTGAGAGGCGAACCTTGACGGGCACGTCGGCGAAGCGGGACCCGAGGTCGGCGGGATCGCAGGCCACCGTGGTGGCACTGGTGAAGCCCTGTGCCTGGAAGGCCGGATCGTCGACGTATTGCAACCGGCACGTGGTGTCGGTCCGCATGGCGTTGATCGCGGCGTTCAACGTGGCGCTGGTCGACCCGACGGTCGAGGCCCACTGGCTCCGGATCACGGGCGGGCCCGCCGGCGGCGGGACGAAGACCTTGATCTGGTTTGCGCCGGCGTCGGCCGCGTAGAGCGTCTGGGTCTGGTTGTCCAGCGCGAGCCCGACGGCTGCGACGAGGTCGCCGGAGCCGAAGACATCGTCGGGGTCGCAACCCCCTTTGTTGATTGCGTCGACGAGGGGTGTGGAAACCGGGTGGCAGGAGGCGTTGTAGTGGCGGATGGACGTCCCCGAGTCAGGCGTCGCGTAGAGGTCCTCGGTGACGGGGTCAAGGGCGAGTCCGCGGCTGTTGGGGTCATAGAAGCCATCGAAGTGCCCTGAGGTGGTGTACCTGGCGAGAAAGCCGCCGGCCCCTGCTCTCCCCTGGACATTGAAGACGTGGGCGTCGGTCACGGCGAGCCCGCCGCCACCGGTGTCCGCTTCGAGGAACGAGTTCCCGGAGCCGGACTGAAACTCCTGGAGGAACGTCCCGTTGGAGTCGAACTCGAAGAGGAAGTCGTTGCGGACCCAGAGGTTCCCGTGCGGATCGACGGCGACGCTGCCCAGCTGTGCGCCGTTCCAGCCGTTGATGACGTTCGTGCCGCGGATGCTGGAGATGAAGCTTCCGCCGCCTGAGAACTTCGAGACATACGGCTGGCCGACCGAAAGGAACGGTTGGTTGCCGACGTACACGTCGCCGGCCGACGCGCTCGTCGAGTTGTCAACGGCGACCGCCACCGGCTGGTTGAGACCGCCAGGGCCAACGACATCGGGGGTGCCGGCCTGACAGACGTCGCCCGACGCAGCGGTGCAGACATCACCACCGGTCGTCTGGTCCACCCCGCGCCCGAAGGCGAGGATGAAGCTACCGGAGGAGTCGAACTTGACCACCCGCTGGTTCCCCGTGTCAGCGACGTAGAGGTCGCCGGTCGACTGGTCGACGGCGACGTTGCGCGGGTTGGAGAGCTGCCCGGCGCCGGAGCCGAAGGAGCCGATGCTGGTCGAGAAGACCGGGCTGACCGCGGACGCGGGCGCGGCGAGGGCGAGAAGGGCGGCGGTGGCGACGAGGACGCTCGCAAGGACGCGGCGAACCGAGCTCCCCGACGCGCCAGCGCCGGCCTTCAACTCACGGTCAGTCATGCAGGTGATCCCTCTCGAGGTGTTGGTCAAGCTCTTGGGCAACAGGAAGGTCAAGGTCATCGGCCGCTCTCGGTGGACGCGAGCACGCCAGCTGCTGACGCTTCGGCCGCACACAGGGAGCGCGCGGCCTCTTGGCCGCAGCCGGTGAGCCGCCAGGCGTTCGTGCGTCCCTGCCGGCGGCGGCGCACCATCCCGGCGCGCTCCAGCCGGCTCAGGTGACGGCTCATCTGGCTCTCGTGCCGCACGTCGACGGCGCGCGCGACGGCGATGTTGGTCGCGTCGGGATGGCCATGCAGGTACTCCAAGGTCTGGCGCGTGAGCTCGGTGACCAGGAGCCCGAGCTGGGGGTCGGGACCGGCGTCTGAGGGCGTCCAGCGCGTCACGAAGGCGGTGGGATGGCCAAGGGCACTGGCGCGGATCACCGCGCGACGCCGGCCGATGTACGGCGCGAGCAGCCCGTAGGTCGCCGCCGCCTGCAGATCGGTCTGCGGCGCCGCCTCGGTGAGGTGGCGGCGCAGCAGTTCCCACACGCCGCCCATCGCCGCGGCCAGCACGATGTCGGTGTCGGTCTCGATGCTCGGGGGATCGCCGAGGAGGCGGCCGATCTCGTCCATCGTCGCGCGCCGCTGGTTGAGCGCCTCATGGCCGGCAGCCAGCGGAGCGACCACGCACAGGTAGCCCAGCACCCGGTCGGCGCACAGTGCGCCGACCATGGCGCGCGTCGCGGCGACGGCGCGGTCCTCCCACTCGATGCCCGCAGCTGCGACCGCCTCGGCCACGCAGCCGATCAGCTGATCCTGGGCGACGCCGAGGGTGTCGAGCAGACACCCGTCCCGATCGGCGTAGAGCTCGTAGAACGTGCGGCGCGAGATCCCCGCCCGCTGGCAGACGTGGTTGACGCCGACAGCGGTGCCGCCCCGCTCGACGATCAGCTCCCCCATCGCGGCGACCAGCCGGTCGCGCTGGGAAGGCAGGCCATAGCCCTGCCCGCTACGGCGTTGCGGGCGGGAACCGTCGCCCTGCGAAACGGCAGCGACCATCGACGTCCTGGGAGCAGGAACAGCGGACACGTCATCTCCTCCAGCAGTGATCTCTCAGACCCACGGCAGACGCCACCCGGCGCCTACCGCTCCTCACACCGTGGTCCTGCCAACCCGGCAAGTCCTGGTACGACGAGCACCGTAAACGTAGCGATGTCCGAAGTCAACATCTCACGATGCATTTCGTATTTTTGAGACCCCTGGATGGCGCGTTTCCGCCGGTTCAAGCACCGCTGTCCGAAGCGACGGAGACCCGCCACCAGCCGCCGGTGCGCCCGGGTCCGGACCCGCGCCGCAGCGCGCCCTGCGCCTCCAGGCGCCGCAGCGCCCGGGTGACCGAGGACAGCTGTCGCACGCCGAGCGCGTTGCGCACCTGCTCGTCGCTGCAGCCGGGGTGTTCGGCGACGAAGCGCAGATAGCAGGCATCGTCTGTCGCCTGCCCGGCGTCGCCGTCGGGCTCATCGAGGCGCAGGCCGAAGAACCACGCGACCTCCAGCCCGTCCAGCGCGAGCTGCTTGATGTCGTGAGGAGCGTGCCGGCCGCTGAGCTGGCGGCGTTGCAGCACGGCGATGGCTCGCCACAGCGTGGGCCCGTCGCGCAGCTCCGCGGCCTCGCGGACGAGCCGTCGAAGATCGGCGTCGCCGGCGCCGCCGAGCTCGAGCAGCGTCTCGATCTCCGGCTCCTGGATCGGCGCCCGCTCCGCCGCGGCGAAGTGCTCGTCGACCGCCCCTGACGGCTGCCGGCCGAGCACCAACGCGGCCAGCTCGGGCTGGCGCTCGCCCAGCGGCCGCGTGGGATCGTGGCGCAGCCGATCGACGATGATCGCGTCGATGGCCGTCAACGTCGCCTTGACGCCGATCCGCTCGGTGCTGGTCGCGACGGCTCGGGCCTGCAGCGCGGCCACGAGCGGGGCGCGGACCACGTCGCGCGCGATCCGGGCGCGTCTGCCGGCGTCCGGCATGTCGCGCAGGCAGGCCATCGCCCACGCGTGGTCGCAATCAAGGATGTCCAGATAGGCGCTCAGCGCGGCGGACGCCCCTTGCCCCCACTCCGATGCGGCGTGCAGCGAGCGCAAGATCTGGGGGATCGCGTAGGCCGCGGCGATCTCGTAGGCCCAGATCAGCGCCTCCTGCTTGTCGGAGAACGCGTCATAGAACATCGGCTCTGACACGCCGGCCCGGGCGGCGATGTCAGCTTCCGCCGCCTGCGCGTAGCCGCGTTCGGCGATCTCGCGCACGGCCGCGTCGACGATGCGCGCACGCCGGTGGAAGGTCTGCGCCCTCGCTGGCATGTCGGTCAGCGCCACTGCGCTCTCTGAGACACCGCCCTCGCGTTGCGCCATGACGCGATGCTAACCCTCACATCCGAGTTTTGCGACTCGACTCGTACATTAAGGCGCGAATTGCTCACGCTGCTGAGGACGGCGGGAGGTATCGTTGGCGGCGTATGGCGTCTGCCCGATCAGGTCCTCCTCGCCGGTTGCCGCGCGGTCGCCACGCCGTGCAACCCGAGGTCGCCGCGGCCGACCACCGCGAGCGCCTCTACGCCGCGGTGCTGACCCGGCTGGCCGAGCAGGGCTACGGCGAGACCACCGTTGCTGACCTGGCAAGCACGGCCGGGATCTCCAAGAGCGCCTTCTACGCCCTGTTCTCCGACAAGCAGGACGTCGTTCTGGCCGCCTGCGACGCCTTTGTGGCCGACGCCTGCGTCGCATTGGGCACCCGCGCCCCCGTCCAGGGTGAGGTGAGCGCCGTGCTGGCCGACGTGCTGACGGCGGTCATCGACACCGTCCTGGCCCGGCCCGCCGAGGCCCGCTTCGTGCTGGTCGACGTTGCTGGCGCCGGCCCCGCGGGCCTCGCGCGCCGACGCTCGGTCACCGCGGGCCTGCGCGAGCTGCTGCGCAGCGCCGCGACCGCTGACGGCCGCCCGGTGATGGCGCAAGCGACCTGGACCGTGCTGGCGGGCGGTGCGCTGCGGACGTTCGAAGACCACCTGCGCGCCGGCCAGCTGCGTCGCCTGCGCGGCGCTGCTCTGGACCTGGCGGCGTGGGGGGCGATGTATGAGACCTCCCGGCCACGGCCCCTGCCCGGCTCCGTCCTGCCTGCCGGCACGCCCCTGGCGCCCGCGGTCTCCTGGGAGGCGCTGCCGCGCGGGCGCCACGGGCTGCCGACCGGCTTCGTGGCCCGTCATCAGCGCCTGCGGATCCTCGAAGCCGTCCTGCAGGTCTCAGAGCGTCAGGGCTTTGAAGCGGCATCGATCCGCGAGTTGATCGCCTGCGCCGGCCTCTCGCCCGAAGCGTTCTATGAGAACTTCGAGTCCAAGGAAGACGCATGGGCCACGGCCTTTGACCAGGCCTTCGTCGAGCTCTTTGCCGCCATCTGGCCCGCGGCCGCCCGCCAGTCCAATCGGGCAGCCAAGGTCGCCGCCGCCGTCGACGCCGGCCTGCGCTTTTTGGCCAGCGAGCCCCAGCGCGCCCGGCTGCTGCTCGTCGATGCGCCGTCAGCCGGACGCACGGCCCTCCCGGCCATCGACGAAGCCATGAACGCCGTTGCCCGGCTCCTGGCGCCGGCCGTCTTGCGCCCTGGCCTGCCCAGCCTGCTGCCGCTGGCGCTGGTCGCCGGCATCGCCGAGCTCGCCGCCGACTGGGTGCTGGAAGGACGTGCCGCCCAGCTTCCCCAGCTGACGGCGCCGTTGATCGAGCTCATCCTGACCCCCGCGCTGGGCCTGAGCGCTGCTGCTGAGGCCGCCGACGTCTACGCCCGGCGCGCCGATCCGGGCCTGGCCCCCGACGATCGCCGCCGCCTCATGGACGCCTTCGCTCAGACCGCCGCCCACCACGGGCTGCACGCGACGACGATGCCCGATGTCGCTCAGCAGGCGGGCGTCGAGCTCGATGTCGCCTACGCGCTGTTCGAAGACGAGCACGAGCTCGCCACCCAAGCGCTGGACACCTGGGCCAGCCAGCTCATGGTCGTGGCCGCCGGGGCGTTCCTGGAAGCGGCCAGCGATCCGCCGCTGGCCGCGCACCGCGCCCTTCAAGCGGCGCTGGACCACATCGCCCGCACCCCCGCGCGCTCGGCGCTGGCCGTCTCTGATGATCCACAGCTGGCCAAGATCGCCTCCGCGCTGCGCCGCCGCTACATCGCCCTGTTCTTCGAGCTCATCGCCGGCCACGTCGCCGTCGACGAGCAGCTTGCACCCGAGCCTCTCGCCGCCCTCGAAGTCCTCGTCGATGGGCTGCTGGCCACCCTGCGGCGCTTTGTCCAAGACGAGCAGATCGTCGAGCTGCCCGGCACGCTTGCCGCGCTCAGCGTGCAATGCCTGACCCCGTTCTTCGGCGCCGACGAAGCGCTGCGCGTCGCCGAGCCCGCCGACGCCTCGCCGCCCCGCTGACCGCTGCTCACAGGCCCGTTCGGGAGCCGTAGATGTTCCTCAACTTGGTCTGGATTTCGCGCTCATCACAGGCGTATCGTGGGCCACATGGACCACCTCGATCTCGCAGGGACAGGCTTCGCGCCCAGGGACGAGCGCGAGGAGCTCATGATGGTCTTCGCCTCGATCGTCTACGAGCACGGCTACCGCGCGACGCGCCTCAGCGACGTCGCCGACCGCGCCGGCGTGTCGCTCGCCACGCTGACCGGCTGCTGGCCGACCGAGATCGACTGGCTGCTGGAGACCGCCGCCGCCTCGGCACGGCAGCTCTACGGCCGCATGGCCGACGCATCGGCGAGCGTGCAGAACGATCCCGCCCGTGCCGTGCATCACGCGTTGAGCACCATGCTCTGCGACCTCGCCGCCGCACCCGAGATGGTCTACCTGTCGGTCATCGAGCTGCCGGCCCTCGGCCCGCTGATCCACGCGCGCCAGCGCCACACCCTGACGCGATTCTCCACCTTCCTCGACCCCGGCCCCGCCGCCCCCAACCGCTCACCATCACAGCGCCAGACCACAGCGCTCTGCCTCGCCGGCGGCCTCTGGGAGACCATCCACAGCCACGCCCTCGACCGTCGCCTGCACGAGCTTCCCGACAGACTGCCCGCCATCAGCCACGTCTGCCTGTCAACGGTCTTCGGGATCCAGGAAGCCCGACGCGTCAACAGCCTGGCTTACCACCCTGCCTGACCGACCGAGCCCGCGTGGGCTCCGGCCGAGCGCGACGAGAACACCACTCATTGCGCCGACCCTTTCTTCGACTTCTTCACGAGCGAGTTTGCGCGGACGCCCGACCAAGGAGTAGCTTCGCGCGATGAAGCGCTGGGCGACGGCCATCGCCATCCTCGTTGCGGCTCTGCTCTGCCCAGCCGCCGAAGCCGCCCCGCTCGCCGCGGACTGCACCGACACCACGGGTGACGTCACGTCCCTGATTGCCGCAATCACGGCCGCCAACGCCACCGGTGCCCCCGACGTCATCGCCCTCGGCGCCGGTTGCACGTACACGCTGACCGCGGTCGACAACCACTGGTACGGGCCAAACGGCCTGCCGCCAATCGCCAGCGACATCACGCTCGACGGCCACGGCGCCACGCTGACACGGGCACTGGCCGCGCCGAAGTTCCGGCTGCTGTTCGTCGGCGCCGACCCCACCAAGCCGGCGACGCTCAACTACACGACCCCCGGCGCCGGGCGGCTCACCGTCCGTGACCTCACGCTCGCCGACGGCTACGCCAAGGGCGGCGACGCCAACGGCGGTGGCGGCGGCGCGGGCATGGGCGGTGCGATCTTCAGCCAAGGCACCGTCATCGTCCAGAACACCACACTGACCCGCAACACCGCGCAGGGCGGCTGGGCGGCGAACCCGGCCGCGGGGACCGGGGGCGGCGGGATCGGAACCGATTCGAGCGGCGCGGCCGGCGGCGGGTTCGGCGCCGGCACCTTCGGCGGCGCGGCTGGCGGCACCTCGACATCCGTGAACCGCCTGGGTGGCGGTGGCGGTGGCTTCGCGGCGGGAGAGACGGGTGCCGCGGGCGCCGGCGGCGGCGCGCGCACCGGGCTGGGCGGGGACGGCGGGCTGGCGAACGGGACGGGCGCCGTCGCGGCGGGGGACGGCGCCGGCGGCCCGAGTGACCCGTCCGGTACCGCCTGCACGTGCGGCCACTACGACGGCGGCCGCTTCGGGTCGGGGGCACCCGGCGGTGGTGACGGCGGCGGCCTCGGGGGTGGTGGAGTGGGCGGCGGCGGGGGCGGTAGCAGCTCCTCGATCACGCGCGGGGACCTCACCTCCCACGCGGGCAACGGCGGCTTCGGTGGCGGTGGAGGCGGGGGCGGGCACAGCAACGCCGGCGCGGGTGGTGGCGGCGGCGGCTTCGGCGCCGGCGGCGGCGCCTCGGAGGACTTGGGCGGCGGTGCGGGCTTCGGTGGCGGCACCGGAAGCGCAACGGCCGGCGGGGCCGGGGCAGGGCTCGGCGGCGCGATCTTCGCCATGCAGGGTGATCTCGAGATCGTCAACTCGACCCTCGCCGGCAACGCGGCGCTCGGCGGGCCGGCCACCACCTCGGATCCCGGCAAGGGCATCGGCGGAGCGGTCTTCAACCTCAACGGGAGCCTGCACGCCGACACCACGACGTTCGCCGGCAACTCGGCCGACTATGACGGCGCGGCGATCTACAACCTCGTCCTCGATGGTCACACGGAGCGCGCGGCGACCACGACGCTGCGCGACACGATCGTCGCCGGCGGCGTCGGCCCGTTCGACCTCGCCTCGGCGAAGCCGGCGGGTGGCTCCCCAGCCAATCTCGGATCTGCGAGCGCCGACGTCTCGGCGTTCGACCTCGTCGACTCCGCCCACGCCGTCGGCGCGGCCACCATCACCGGCTCGCCGCTCACGGCCGATCCGCAGCTCGGTCCGCTGGCCGACAACGGCGGTCCGACGCAGACCCTGCTGCCCGCCGCCGGCAGCCCTGTCATCGACGCGGGCTCGGCATTCAGCGCGCTCACCGATCAGCGCGGGCTGACACGACCGTCGAACTTCGGGGCGATCGCCGACGCCGGCGACGGATCGGACATCGGCGCCGTGGAAGTCGCCAGTACCGACGCGTCAGTGACACCCGGCCCGAGTCCGACGCCGTCCCCCACGCCAGCCCCCGGCTCCGGTTCCGGCACGGTGGCGACGGGTGTCGCGCTGACGCACCTCTCCCTCAGCCCGATGTCGTTTCGTCCTGTCACCAGGAAGCAGAAGAAGAACCACGGCACGACGATCAGCTACACCGACAGCGTCGCCGCCAGGACGACCTTCACCGTCGAGCACGCCGTCAAGGGCATACGCGAGGACAAGCTCTGCGCCGCGCCCCCGAAGCACAAGCGCGCCGGCCGCAAGCCCAAGGCGTGCACCCGCTACGTCCTGCTGAAAGGCAGCTTCTCCCACGTCGACGAGGCTGGGCGCAACATCGTGAGATGGATCGGTGTGCTCGCAGGCAAGCCCCTGTCCCCCGGCTCCTACCGCCTGCTCGCCCGGCCCGTGCTGGGCAGCGTCGGCGGCACGACCGTCAGACACACGTTCACGATCAAGCGCTGAAGAGGAAGCGGCCTGAGCGCCGGCGGGGTGTCAGGGACACTCGACGCCGCCCTCGAACGATGCGGCAAGGAACTAGCCGCCGTCACGACCGCACGGTCCTCCTACGGGTCAAATCAACTCCGGAACCGCGAACTCCAATATTGCCTTTAGCCGAGGTCATCCATCTCCTCATCACCGGCCACCATCCAGCATCGAGATCATCGCCACCGGCAACGAGACCCGGACGCAGTGGCTCGCCGCACCGATCTTCAAGAACCACGTCCTGGCCAACTACCTCGCTGACCGGCTCAAGGCCCGCGGTGTTCCCGCTGCGGTTCGTCGATCCTGTCGCCTGCGCACCCCAGGCCGGTTACACCGATCATTACCACCTGGAGTGCGGCAACGACCATGTCGACGTCGCGCCGTCGTGCGCGGGCGGCAACGTGCTCTCCGATCTGACCGTGAGCATCGCGCCGTTCGGTGCGCACTGCTCGGGCTTCCCGTTCGACGTTCTCGCCGCCCAGCTCAACGACGGACTCGGGTCGGTTACCCGACAGACCGGGTCACCTGCCGCAAGCTGAACTGGTGGCGGGCGCATGGGCGCCCGCACGGCAAGGCCGAGACCAACGCGATCCGGCGCCGGGAGGCGATTGCCTCAAGGAACGTCAAGTGCACGGCCAAAGGGCCGGTCGCCGCGTAGCCCCGCCCTACCCCTCGAAGTCGACGTTGTTCCCTTGAGGCGCCTCGGCCGAAAGGCCGAGACGCACCTCGTCGTTTCTTGGCCCGTGCTCAGGTGTTCTTGCGGTCGAGCAGATAGACCGTACCCTCGTCCACGATGAGCTTTGGGTCGGGCATCCCGCTTGCGCCCAGGGCGCCGTCTGGCCGAAGATACTGGTGGACAACCGCGACTTTCGTACCATCACGTTCGTAATAGACGAGGATCTGAGACAGCGAGCCTGCGGGTAACCAGGAAGGGCCGGGGCGTTCTGCTTCTGCCAGGGCGACTAGTTCTCCCGCTTGCAATCGCTCGTGACATCGAAGATCTTTGAATCGTCTCCGTAGTTCATCCGCACCGACACGAACCCGAGGCTTGGACATGTTCGCTACCGAATTCCTTATCGCCGTCGCCAGCTACGTGCGCGGCGCAATGGATGTTGAGGGACTCGAGGACGCTGCAGCGACGAGCATCGTTGAGGGCGACATCGCCGCGGCGGGCATGGCCGGGTCGGTGATGCTCGGCATCGCCGAGTTGGATCGCGGGGACATCACCGAGGCCGAGCTCCGAGAGCGACTCGCGGCGTTGTCGCCAGAGTGGATGCCGTCCCCGGTAAGCACGACGTCGGCTGCGCAGACCGTGACGGTCCACGAGGACGAAGCCGAGATCATTGTGCCGGCGTGGGCTGCCAAACGACCCGCAGGGGCATTCGCGTAAGCAACTCCTGATGGTCGGCGCGGTCGTCGATCCAGAGCACGTCGAACCAGTAGAGGCCTTCCTCGACCTCGAGTTGCAGGGGAAGGACGACGCTGACGCCGCGGTCGCCCTCACCCCCGTCGAAGTTCACCGGGGCTTGGAAGACCGGCAGCTGTAGTCCGCTGGGTGCTTCCGGTCGGAGGCCGAGGGCGTAGCGGCCGACCGCCTTGCCTTGCTTGAGCGAGATCACCGCTGTCACCGCGGCGATGAATGGTGGCTCGGGTTGGATGATCGTCAGGCGATCCACGATGCGGATCGCGCTCATGACGCCGTCTCGCTCCTCGAGCACGCGCTCGCAGAAGAGGGCGGCTGTGATGAAGGGGCCTCCGTCCATCCGGGCACCCTCTCCGAAACCATCGGCGTGTGCAACTGCCCTTTGGGCCCTAGATCGCTTTAGGAATCGCATCGGCGACCAACCCGGGAGCCTCCTGGGCGTCTCGGCCGTCTGGCCGTCCCACCGCGAGCCCCTACTTCTTAATTGCCTGGCCGAGGGCAAACCCCACCGCGAAGCACGTGATGCAAAGCGCGGCGATCCCCAAAAGGATGCCGAGCATCGATACGCTGTCCATGTCACTAGGCCTTCTCGCCGTTCTGCGGCGCTTGGAGGTTTGACGCGAAGAGTCCGCCTAGACCGCGGACTCTTCGTCGTTCTGGCGCCGTCAGCCTAGCCTGAGTTACCGCTGGCTACTACCTTGAAGTTGACTAAGGATGCCATTGTGCGTGTACCGCTTGTGAGCGTGCAGATTTGCTGCGCAATGGTGGCAACCGCGCCTCAAATTCCCTGATCTACAAGCCCTAGGGCTAGATGCGCGCCCAAAACCCAGCGACGGCGCGGCGCAAGCCACCCAGTCCGACGATAAGATCAGGATTGCTTACTTTGCCAATCTACCTGCGCTCTGCGTCTCAGCAGACTCAAAATGACCCCTTGGAACTAATGTCCGCATACGGACATTAGCGCTTGGGTGCCCGGTCCGACTCAGGGAGAGGGCCATGACGGGTGGTCTCGGCGCAGCGACGTGATCACTGGATCCTCCAGGTCGCTGCGCGGCTCTGCATGCTTGCTCAGCCCGCCTCTGACGGACCCCTGGTGCCCTTCGCAGCGTGGCCTAACGCCGCTGCCGCCTCGGCAAGGTTCTTAGCAGCGACAGGGCTCGTCTCTGCCTCGGCTCGCTTCGCTAGTTCGATCGCCGCGTCCGCAAGCGCGGTTTCCAATTCATTTCGCTTACCGCTGTTCATGGGCCTGACCTTACAATCCGGTCCTCCTCCGGCGCGAGCGGTGACTTCGGCTCGTCAGGCTGGTTCGACAGCACCTCGATCACCTCCGAGGGCAGGAACCGTCGAAGGCGACGGCCTCACGTCACGCTCGGGATCTCACCCGCCTGACCATCCTGTCAAGCGAACCGACGCTGATCCCAAGCCGTCGGGCCATCTCAGCGCGGATCGACGTATGCCTCAATCTCGTGGTCTCGTCCGGTCATGTGCTGACCTCGTTGTCGCGCCGGAACTCATCGAGCGCCCGCGCGTCGGCCTCGTCGATGCTCGCGCGGGCAAGTCCAGCACCTCGAAGGAGACCCGCCGTGCCAGTAGTTGCATGAGCAACGGACGCCAGAAGGGCGCCACGCGCCTCGACGGCATCCTGCGTCACCTGGCCGCCAGGCTCTCAGCCCTTATCCCTCAAGGGCGAAAGGGGAAGCCACCGACGGGACTCGAACCCGTGACCCCTTCATTACGAGTGAAGTGCTCTACCAGCTGAGCTACGGTGGCGATACGGGCCAGATGGTAGCGGTGAGCAGGGCTCGGTGGGAGGTTCCTGCGAGTGGGGCCTGCCAGTTGGACGGAGCGCGGCGTCCTGCCCGGACGTCCAGGCTCCGGTCGCCGGTGGCTTGAGTGTGGTCAGATTGCGCACATGCGCGCTCTCCGAGGTCTCACCAGCGTGGTTGGCGGCCTCCTCGCCTGCCTGGCCTTCACCGGCGCCGCGCAAGCACTGCCGAGCACGATGCTCGCGTCGACGGATGGGACCGGCAGTGCCCTGGGCTCCGGCGCGACGGATGTGACGATGACCCCGGATGGCCGCTACGTCGCCTTCGTCACGGCGGTGCCGCTGGTCGCGGGCGACACGAACGGGACGCGCGACGTCTACCGGCGTGATCGCCGGACCCACGAGATCGTGCGCATCAGCATGCCGGACCCGGCGCTGCAGACCTTCGACGGCTCCAGCTCGCATCCGTCGATGTCGGCCGACGGCAACATCATCGCCTTCGAGTCGCTCTCGGAGAACCTCGTCGCCAACGACATCAACGGCGGCTCGGACGTCTACGTGCGCAACGTCGCGGCGGGAACCACGGTGCGGGCGAGCGTGCGGACCGACGGCACCGTCGCCGGCCCGGCGACCATCAACAACGACGACGTCATGCAGCCGGCGATCAGCGCCGACGGCCGGACGGTCGCGTGGGTGGGCCCGGACTTCGCCTTCAACAACGACGGCTCGGGCCTCACCTTCCACGTGTTCGCGCGACAGCTCGACCAGCCGGCGGCCGAGCGCGTCGACGGGCTCCCCAACGGTGCGGCCTCCAATGGCGAGATCTCCAACGACGGGCCGTCGATCAGCGGTGACGGTCGCTTCATCGCGTTCTCCTCCGCGGCCAGCGACCTAGTGCCCAACGACACCAACGGCAAGCTCGACGTCTTCGTCCGCGATCGCACGCTGCACACCACCCAGCGCGCCTCGGTCTCCTCCAACGGTGGCGAGGTCACCGGCGCCGACTCCGTCCGTCCCGTGATCAGCGGCGACGGCAGCGTCGTCGCCTTCGACAGCGTCGGCACCAACATCGTCACCGGCGACCTCAATGGCGCGAACGACGTCTTCGTCCGCGACCTGCGCTTCGGCCAGACCAGCCGCGCGAGCGTCGGCCCTAACGGCGCGGAGTCCCAATATGGCGGCACCAGCCCCGCGATCTCGGCGACCGGCCGGTACGTCGCCTTCCAGACGATCTCCCAGCTGATCAGCAGCGACACGTCCAGCAACTACGACATCTACGTCGTGGACCGCGACACCGGCGCCATCCAGCGCGCCTCGGTGCTCTCCGACGGCGGCAACGCGCTCGGCAGCGCCGGCGTCCCGCTCGTGGTCGGGCCGACGGGGCGCTTCGTCCTCTTCGAGACGCTCAGCATCTACGCCAACGGCGACAACAACTCCGCCAACGACGGCTACCTGCGCGACAACGGGATCAATGCGGCGCCGGTCGCCACGCCGCAGACCACCATCACCCCCGGCAGCCTGGAGATCACCGTCGACGGCACCGCCTCCAGCGACGTCGACGGGTGGGTCGACAGCTACAGCTGGTCCTTCGGCGACGGCAGCTCCGCCAACGGACCGCAGGGCCCGCACCGTTACGCAGCGCCCGGCCGCTACTCGGTGGTCCTCACCGTCACCGACAACGACGGCGCGACGACCACGGCGACGACGACCGTCGACGTCACCGGCCCGGCAGCGCCCGGCGGACCCGGCGCCGGCCCCGAGCCCCTACCCCAGGTCGGCCACGACACCGCCGCCGCGCCCAAGGCCCCGCGCAACCTCAAGCGCCCCACCATCTCCCGCGACAAGAAGCACGCCAACGTCCTGCGCTGCTCGCCCGGCCGCTGGGAGGGCAAGCCGAAGTTCGCCTACCGCTGGCTGCGTGACGGCAAGGCGATCAAACGCGCGGCCAAGTCCACCCACAAGGTCGTCCGCGCCGACGCGGGCCACAAGCTCGCCTGCCGCGTGACCGCCACGCTCCCCGGCCGCCCGGCGGGAACCGCGACATCCGCGTCCCGACGCATCGCCAAGACCACCAACAAGAGGGCCCACCGATGACGCACCTCCGCCCCCGCCGTCTGACCCTCACAACGGTCGCGCTGCTCCTCGCGGTCGTCCTGCTCGTCCCCGCAGCCGCGCGCGCCGCCGACACCACCATCACCTTCGACGGCCTCCCCGAAGGCAGCGCCATCACCAATCAGTACGCCGCCCAGGGCGTGCTCTTCGGTGACGCGGCCGCCTTCGGCTTCGGCGAGCTCTACGACGGCTGCTCACCGAACGCACCGGCCGCCCGCTCCGGCACCGCCTCGCTCGGCTTCTGCGGCGGCGCCGCCGAGTTCCCCAACTACGCCTCGATGGGCGCGTTCAGCAGCTTCCGCAGCAAGGTCAGCATGAAGGTCATCAGCGGCAACGGCGCCGACGACCTCACCGAGGACGTGACGTTGCGCGTCTACGACGTGCGCCGCAACCAGATCGCCACCGCCTCGGTCCCGATCAGCGCCGCCGGGCGCACCCTCTCGATCTCGCTCGGCACGCCCCAGATCGCCTTCTTCACCCTGCAGCGCGACGGCATCTACCCGACCTCGCCGCGCTTTGATGACTTCACCTTCGACAACCCGCCGGTGCCGCCCGACCCGCACATCGCGATCGGCATCGACAACGGCGGCTACGCGCGCCTGCGCCAGGGCGGCACGGCCGACGTCACGGTCCGCATCCTGCGCTTCAACGGCTCCAACGGCAACGTCAACCTGAGCGCCGACGGCCTCCCCGGTGACGTCAGCGCCGCCTTCACGCCCAACCCCGCGGGCGGCTCGTCGTTCCTGACGACCGCGACGCTCAAGCTGACCGCGCAGTCCTACGCGTCGGCCGGCCACTTCACGCCGACCGTCACCGCCAACCCGGCCGCCAGCGCCGGTGACTCCGCCGACTCCGCCGGCTTCGCCGTCGACGTCGTGCCCCCGTTCCGGCTGAGCGCTCAGAGCACCGCATCGGTCTCGCCCTGCACCCCGACGTCGATGCCCTTCGCGCTGGAGGTCGAGCCCGGCTACACCGACCCCATCGACATCTCGATCACCCACAGCTCGGGTACGGTCGACGCGACGCTGCCGGCCCGCTTCACGCCCGGCTTCTCGGACCCGATCAAGACGCTGGCGCTCAGCGCGGCGCCGGGCACCGGCAAGTCCGCCGACGACCGCCTGACGATCACGGCCAGCAGCGGCAGCTTCACCAGGGTCGCCACCATCGACGTCGATCGCAACGCCGGCGCGCTCGACGGCGTCAAGGTCGCGGTGGTCGCCGACGTCAACGCCGGCCCGGTCGTCGCCCCGCGCCTCGGGCAGCCCGGCACCTACCTGCGCGTGCTCGGCCGCGGCCTCTGCCCGGACTCGCGGATCTTCTTCGGCCCCGGCGACTCCAAGGGCGCCCCGCTGGAGAACCGCGCCGCCGACGGCCGCAGCGCGAACGTCCGCGTCCCTTTCACGGCCACCGACGGCAACCCGACGCTGAGCAACCCCGACAGCGACGGCCACAGCGCCGGCACGATCACCTTCGGCCGCGCGCTGACCGTCGCGACCTACCGCAACACCATGGGGTTCTCGTTTGCCAACTTCAAGTCCGACGGCCCGAACTGGGGCGACATCGTCCGGCTCTACGGCAAGGACCAGACGACGATCGAGGTCGACCCGTGCGGCGCCGTGACCTTCGGCATCGCCGACTGCGGCGTCTCGACCGGCATCCCGCGGCCCGAGGTCGCGATCTACTACGCCGCGGTCGCCGGCTACGGCGAGAAGGGCAACTGCTACGGCCTCGACCTCGCCAGCTATCGGCTCTGGGCGAGCAAGAGGTCGATGGCCGACTTCGCGCCGGCGGGCGCCACGTGGCCGTTCCAGCTCGACGGCCCGTCCGGCGCCGCGGGCGAGCTGCGGTACTACGTCCGCCAGATGATGCTCGCGCAGTCGGCGAGCGAGACGATGCTCATCCGCGCCGCATCGGTCGGCCGCCAGAGCCCCGGCACGCTCTTCCAGGCGATCCAAGGCGCGCTGGACAAGGGCCATCCGGCGATGATGTCGCTCCGACAGGGCGACAGCGGCCACGCCGTCCTGGCCTACGGCCTGACGCCGACACCCAATGGCTATGACATCGAGACCTACAACCCCAACTCGCCGCACATGCCGACCGAGGACGCCAACTCGGGCACCCACGACGGCGCGCTGGAGAAGAGCCGCATCCACGTCAACATCAACGGAACCTGGTCGTTCCCAGGCCTGAGCTGGAGCGGCGGCTTCGACAAGATCGGCGCCTACGACATCGACGCCATTCCGCAGAACCTCTCACCTCCGACCGGCGTGGCGGATGTGCTCATCGCCATCATGTACCCGGATGCGACGGCGATCTCGGAGGTCACCGACGCGGCGGGCAAGCCGATCCCCGGCGCGGTCCAGCTGGCCTCGGAGACCGGTGACGAGCCCGGCCCGCTGACCGACGTCATCCCGCGCGGCCACACGCTGCGCGCGCCGCTGAAGGGCGGCGGCGGGACGCTGGCGCTGTTCGGCCGCAACCACGCCTTCCAGCTCGCCGGCACGGCCAAGACGCTGACGATGGACGCGGGCGGCACGACGATCGGCGCCCAGGGCGCCGCCAAGGGCCTGACGCTGACGACGACGAGCACGAGCGGCGGCGCCACCCGCGCGGCGACCGCTCGCTACGCGGCTGGAGGCGACGCGGCCATCGGCCTCGGGGCTGGCGGCGCGCTGACCGTCCGCGGCAGCGGCGCGGTCGCCCTCACGCTCGGCCAGGTCGCCAAGCGCGGCACGGGATCGCTGACGCTGAACGGCCTGCGTCTGCGCCGTGGCGAGACCGCGACGGTCCGGCCCGGCTCGTGGTCGAAGGCCGGCAGCGCCCGTGTCAGCGTTCGCGGCAAGGGCGGCGCGCTGCGCCGGCTGACGCTGCGGACGAAGGCCGGCGGCGGCGCGACCGTGGTCCGGTCGCTCAAGCTCAAGGCCCGCGGGGCCCAGATCACGGCGACCGCGAAGCTGCGCCTGCCGGCGGCGACGGTGCCCGCGAGCGCGACCCTGACCTGGCAGGTCCGCAAGGGCTCGCGCACCGTGCGCAAGGGCGCGCTGACGCTGAGCGCCGCGCAGCTCGCCGACCTCGGGGCAGGCCGTGGCGTCCCGTTCACGATCAAGGCGTCCAAGGGGAGCTACGCCGTGCGCGCCAGCCTGGTCGTCGGCGTGACGGCCAAGGGCCGCGTGCTGCCGGCGATCTCGGCCAAGCGGGCGAGCACGCGGGTGACGATCGGCTGAGGCACGGGTGGTGGACCGCCGGTCGGAGGCGCTTTGGACCGGCGGTCCCAACAGAACCGACCTCGTCCTGCCGACCTCCCGGTGGCATGCTGAGCAGAGGCAGTTCTTCCCGTCTGATGGCCGCGGTGGCCGATGTCGCAGCCACGACGAGCGTCGAGGATTGCGCTGCCGTCGTGCAGCGGCGGGCCGTGCAACTGTTCCCAGGACTGCAGCCGCAGCTCAAGCTCGGGACCGGGCCGGATGGGCCGCCGGATGCGGTCTTCGCGCTGGTCGCCCGCGGAAAGACGATCGGTTACCTGCAGACTGCCACCCCGGTGCCAGCGCGCCGCCGACGGCAGCGCCGCGCGATCGGCACCTTCGCCGAGCACGCCGCGCTGGTCCTCGACAACCTCTTCACGATCGCCGAGCACGATGCCCGCGCGCGGCGCGATCCGCTCACCGGCCTGCTCAACCACCGCGAGTTCCACGACGCGCTCGACGGGCACCTGCACCGCGCAGAACGGGCCACGCCGCCGCTGTCGCTCTCGGTCGTCATCTTCGATCTCGACCGCTTCAAGGCGGTCAACGACCTCGGTGGCCACGCGGCCGGCGACCGGACCCTGCGGGCGACCGCCGGCGCGGTCGCGGCCGCCTGTCGGACGACCGACGCCGCATATCGCATCGGCGGCGACGAGTTCGCGCTCGTCCTGCCCCGCGCCGACGCTGAGGCAGCCTCACGGATCGCCCGCCGCGCCGCCGACGCGATCGAGCGCGTCGCCCACCACCACGGCGTCTCCTTCGGCATCGCGACCTTCCCGGCCGACGGCGCGACCCGCGACGCGCTGCTCTTCGCCGCCGATTCGGCCATGTACACCAACAAGGGTCGCGCACCGCAGACGGTGCGCGAGGATCCCGGCCCTCACGCCCGCCTCGCGGTCGCCGCGCGCCTGGCCACCAAGCTCGCGCCGCTCGACGAACCCGACGCCGTCGCCCAGACCGCCGTCGACGAGCTCCACCGCGCCTTCGGCTTCTTCCTCGCGGTCATCCAACGCCTCGACCCCGACGACACGCTGCGCGTCGTCGCCGCCGCCGGCCCGCTGGCCGACCACGACGACTTCCTGGCCTACGAGCAACCCATACAAGAAGGGGTCAACGGCCGCGTCGCGCGCACCGGCCAGCGGGCGATCATCGCCGACACGACCACCGACCCGGACTACCTGCGCCGCGACCCGCGCTCGGACCCGGGCTCGGAGCTGTCGCTGCCGATCGTCGTCGACGGCCGCATCTGGGGCGTGCTCAACCTGGAGCAGCTCGCCACCCACGCCTTCGGCGACGACGACCTCCTGCTCGCCGACGCGGTCGTCGCCCAGGTCGGGGCCGCGCTGCACCGCTGCGCGCTGACCCAGGAGCTCGAGACCTCCTTCGCCACGACGCTCGGCGTCCTGGCCGACGTTCTGGAGACCAAGGACGCCTACACCGCCGACCACGCCGACGTGGTCGCCGACCTCGCGCTGCAGACCGGCCGCGACCTCGGCCTCTCCGATGCCGAGCTGCGTCCGCTCCGATACTGCGCGCTGTTGCACGACATCGGCAAGATCGGCGTCCGCTCTGATCTCCTCACCAAGCCCGGACGGCTGACGCTCGACGAGTTCGAGGAGATCAAGGAGCACTCGGCGATCGGCGCGGCGCTGCTGGCGCGGATCCCGCTGCTGACGGCCGTCGCGCCGCTGGTGCGCGCGGTGCACGAGCGCTACGACGGCGCCGGGTACCCCGACGGCCTGAGCGGCGACGCGATCCCGCTGCCCGCGCGGATCGTCGCGGTCTGCGACGCGCTGCACGCGATGACGTCGGACCGACCGTACCGCGAGGCGCGGCCGCTCGACGTCGCGCTCGTCGAGCTCCGGCGCTGCGCCGGCACGCAGTTCGACCCCGAGGTGGTCGAGACGGTCGCCGATGGGCTCACCGGCGGCGGCGCGCCAGCGGGCTCGTCGCTGCGCACTCAGCAGCAGCGCAGGAGCGCCCTGGCGATGTCGAGGGACGATTGAATCTCGCTCTACGAGATTCAATCGTCCCTCGACGGCCTCTCGCACCCGGCTCCTGACGACCGGTCCGGGTACGGTCCGCTGCGATGGCCCGCCCGACCTTCGACCTCCAGTCGCACTCGACGTACTCGGACGGCTCGCTCGCGCCGGCCGACGTCGTCGCCCGCGCGGCCGCCGCGGGCGTCGAACTGCTGGCGCTCAGCGACCACGACACGGTCGACGGCGTGGCCGAGGCGCAGGCGGCCGCGCGCGCGTCCGGCAGCGCGATCCGCGTCGTCAGCGCCACCGAACTGTCGACCATCGACGGCGACCACGAGGATCTCCATGTCCTCGGCTACGGGATCGACCACACCGACGCCACCTTTCTCGCGGAGCTCACGCGCTTCCGCGCCGACCGCGCGGCGCGCGCCCAGCGGATGGCTGACGCGCTCGAGGAGTGCGGCTTCGCCTTGGACCGCAAGCCATTGGACGCTCGCCGCGCCGCCGGACTGCCGATCGGCCGGCCCCACCTCGCCCAGGCCGCGTTCAACCACCCCAACAACGCACAACGTCTCGCTGACGAGGGCCTCAACGACTTCGGCGAGCTGCTCGAGGCCTACCTGATCTCCGGCACGCCGGCCTACCGTCGCCGCACGACGCCGACGGTCGCCGAGGCGATCGCCGCGATCTACGCCGCCGGTGGTGTCGCGATCTGGGCGCACCCGTTCTGGGACGTCGAGCACCCCGACGAGGTCACCGCGATCATCGACCGCTTTGTCGGTTATGGACTGGACGGCGTCGAGGCGTTCTACGTCACCCACACGCGTGAGCAGACGCTGCTCGTCGCGCGCGTGTGTGAGGAACGGGAGCTGCTGAGCACCGGCTCGGCCGACTTCCACGGCCCCGACCATCCGCGCTTCAACGCGTTCCGCGCCTTCGAGCTGCACGGCTGCACACCGCGCCTGGGTCCGCTCGCCGACGCCTGAACGCAACCTGAACGCCGCGACCAGACCTGGCCGGTCGGACGTCGCCACGGCCGATCCGGCGGTTACTGTGCGCCGCGCATATGGACGCATTCCAGGCCATCGTCTTGGGCATCGTGCAGGGACTCACCGAGTTCCTGCCGATCTCCTCCACCGCGCACCTGCGCCTCGTCCCGGCGTTCGCCGGGTGGGACGACCCGGGCACCGCGTTCACCGCGGTCGTCCAGCTCGGGACGATGGCGGCCGTCTTGTTGTACTTCCGCGAGGACTTGTGGAACATCGCGCGGGCATGGCTGCGCTCGCTGCGCGACCCCGAGGCGCGCGGGACGCTCGACGCTCGCTTGGGCTGGTACCTGATCATCGGCACGATCCCGGTCTCGATCCTCGGCGTCCTGTTCAAGGACAAGATCGAGACCGACGCGCGCCAGTTGGTGCTGATCGGGATCGCGCTGATCGTCCTGGGCATCGTGCTGGAGATCGCCGAGAAGGTCGGACGCAAGGAGCGCGAGATCGACTCGCTGACGCTGCGCGACGGCGTGATCATCGGCTGCGCGCAGGCCGCGGCGCTCGTGCCGGGCGTGAGCCGCAGCGGGTCGACGATCTCGGCCGGGTTGTTCCTCGGGCTCGAGCGCGCCGCGGCGGCGCGCTACTCGTTTCTGCTGTCGGTCCCCGCGGTCGTGCTGTCGGGGCTCTTCGAGCTCAAGGACGTGGGCAACGGTGGCGGCGCGGGCGCGGTCCCGACGATCATCGCCACCATCTTCGCGTTCATCGTCGGGTATGCGTCGATCGCGTGGTTCCTGAAGTACTTGACCCGGCATCCGGTGACGGTGTTCGTGGTGTATCGGGTGGTGCTGGGTGTGGTTGTGCTGGCGCTGGTGGCGAGTGGGACGCTGAGCGGGTAGCTGACGGCGGCGCTTGTGCCGGTCGGGTGGCGGACCGCCTGAGACTGGCGTCGTGGGGCGTTGGCCGCGGGGCGTGCGCTGGTGTTGCGAGCGCTTGGGTGGCGCGTGTTGTTGGTGGTGTTCCGTGCAGACCTTGGTCGGGGTTCGCGGCGTGGTCTGTTTGGCATCGAGGGGAGTGAGCGGGGTCGGTGGCTCGCAGCGTTGGTCTGTTGTCCGCGAGCGCCGGGGCGCGGGAGATGCGGGTCGCTTTGTGGTGAATAGTTCGTCATTAGACGCCCCGCATCGATCCGGGTGTGGGCGTGGTCCGGGGCGTTTTTGGCGTCCATGTGACGTTCAAATCGACCCGGATCCCACCCCCTGGAGGTCGAGGGCGTCTGGTGTCCCGTGGAGGGACACCAGACGACACGGATCGCCTGCCAGGAGGCTCGAGCGCGGGTGGGCCTGTCGGCGGACGAATGCCGTCCGCAAAGAGGCCCGCCTGCACGCGGACTGCCGTGGTCGACCAAGGTGGGCCTGTACACGGACGCAGCACGTCCGCCAACAGGCCCACCCTCCCGGGGCCGAGGCGGATGACGAGCCAACGCCGCGAGTCACCGACCCCGCTCACTCCCCTCGGTGCCGACAGACCACATCGCACACCCTGAGACCGGTTGCGCTGAGCGCCCGAACGCCAGCGCCCACGAGTTGTTGGTGTGGTCGATATGCAACAAGATTGCGACTTTGCACCAATTCTGCGCAGTGAGCCAATTCCGTCCGACCAGCCAGCTAGGCTCCGCCTCTATCCAAATACAGCACCCCCGCGCCTGTTTGCACCAAGCCGGGGGCATGACCCAAGGAGTTGCAACTCCCATGAGTACCCCGCAGCGTACCCACGCCCGCGCGATCACCGTCGATCGCGAGACCGCCGATGTCCTTCGGCGTGAGACCAAGAAGATGATGGACCTCGGCCACGAGCTCTTCGAGGATTTCCTCCTCTACGGACCCGAAGCCCAATACGTGCTCGCCATGCGCTTCTGCGCAGCAACCGCGCTCATCACCGCCGTCGGCTGGGACCCCAACAAGGACGACCCCGACACCGAGACCTTCGAGGTCCCGTTGACCGACGACCTCGTCGAGCAGTTGCGCCACCGCCGTTACGACCTGGCGCGCTGCAACAACGACCGCCTCGACGGCCTGCCCGTCGACAAGCCCATCCCTCCCGACCTCCTCGCCGAGATCACCGTCGACCGCCTCGCCGCCCAGGCACTGGACCGCCTCTTCACCACCTACACCAAGGCCGCCCGCGCGACCTGAGCACCGAAGACGCAAACGGCGCGGCGGACGATGTTCCGTCGCGCCCCGTCTCGCTCTCAGTGCAACAACCGCTCCAGCTTCGAGGCCAGCGCCTCCAGCGCGAGCTCTTCCGACGGGTTGAGGATCTGCATCGTCCGCGCCTCCTCAACCAGCCCGACCGCATCGCGCAACCGGTTGGCCGACGCGTCCGACGCCTCCGCGTCGGCACTGACCTCGGCCACACGATCGACATGGTGCACAAGCTCCGGGACGCCGTCCTTCACACAGGCGACATCCCGCAGCCAGAGGCCGACGAGCTGCATCCCATGGTCGAGCGTCGCCGCGTACGCCCGGCGATGAGCCCGCTTGCCCGTCGTCTCCCCTTCCCGCTTGGCGCGCTTGGCCTCGCGATCCGGCAGCAAATCAGCGTCGGCAGCGATCTGCTCGGCGACAACCGTCGCCGCGACGTCACCACGGGCACGCGCGAGATCCAGCAACGCGACGTGCGGGCGCGCCGCCAGCGTCGAGTGCAACGCGGCACGGGCAATGCCCTCGCCAGCAGCACGCAACGCAGGACCCTCAGCCAGCGCAAGCGCCAGCGCCCGCTCGGCATCCCCCAACGCCAACCGCGCGCAAGCGTCCGCGGTCAGCGGCGGCACACCATGCTTGGTCTGCAAGCGCGTGCTCAGCTCCGCCGGCGTTGCCGCCTCGAACCGCACGAGCTGACAGCGCGAGAGGATCGTCGCGAGCATGTTGCCCGGCTTGTCGGTGAGCAGGACGAGGTGCGCGAAGGGCGGCGGCTCCTCCAGCGTCTTGAGCATCTTGTTGGCCGCTTGGTCGTTCATCGTGTCGGCGCCCTCGATCACGAAGACCCGGCGCTGGGACTCAAACGGCGTACGCGAGGCGGCGCCGATCACCGGCTCCTCGATGTCGCCAACGAGCATCTCGGCCGCGCCGCTCGGACGGACCCAGGTGAGGTCGGGATGGACGCCCTCGACAGCACGGCGGCGGGCGTCGACCGGATCGGCCGCGCCCTCGGCCAGCAGCTCGGCGGCGAAGGCCCGGGCGACCTCGCGCTTGCCGGCCCCGGCGGGGCCGTGGAAGAGGTAGGCGTGCGACGGCGACCCGTCCGGCGGCACCGCCGCGTGCAGGACCGCGCGGGCGTGGGGATGGCGATCGACGACCTCGAGCATGCGCGGGCCAGGGTACTGTCACGCGGCGATGGCGAGGAGTGGACGACTGATCGCGGTCGAGGGCATCGACGGCGCGGGCAAGACGACGCTCGCGGAGGGCATCGCGGCGGCGCTCCCGGACGTCACCGTCCTGCGCGAGCCGGGCGGCGCGGTCCTGTCGGAGCGGATCCGCGCATTGGTCAAGGACCCGGCGCTGGAGGTCGATCCGCGCGCCGAGGCGCTGCTGTACGCCGCGGCGCGGGCGCAGCTGGTCAGCGAGAAGCTGCTGCCGCTGCTGGCCTCCGGGCGCACGGTGATCCTGGATCGCTTCGTGGACTCCTCGCTGGCCTACCAAGGTGCCGGACGTGGCCTCGGCGTAGAGGAGATCGCCGAGCTCAACCGCTTCGCGACCGCGGGCCTCACCGCCGACCTAACGCTCTATTTGCGGGTCGATCCGGCGGTGGGTGCGGCGCGCCGGGGCGGCGAGGATCGGTTGGAGCAGGAGGGCGAGGCGTTCTTCTCTGCGGTCGTCGCGGCCTACGACGCGCTGGCCGCGAAGGAGCGCGATCGCTACGTCGTCCTGGACGGCACCGACCCGCCCGACGTGGTCCTCGCAACCGCGCTGACGGTCCTCAAGCGCCTGCAATAGCCGGTCCGGCGACTACGATCGGCGGGCGACGCCGGGTTCGTTGCGCCCTTCCCCTATGACTCCGCGCTTCGAGGTTCAGTCCTTCGAGCAGGTCCCCGCAGGTCCCGGCACGGTGCTGCTGCGGATCGCTGGTCGCTGGATTGGCCCGTCTCGGGAGCGTCTGCCGATGCCGCTCCTGCTGCTCGACGACGGCCGGCGGACGCATCGACTGTCGCCGCTGCCCGGCCCGGAGGACGCAGCCCCGCAGGTCGGCCCCGAGGGTCCGGCGTGGCGCGCGGCGTTCAGCGCACCGGCCGAGGTCGTGGCGAGCGCGCGCGTGGCGTTCGCGTTGCAGGCGGGCCGGGGCCAGATCACGGATCTGCCGCGGCCGACGGGGCGTGGCGGGCGATCGGTGCCAGTGGCGCCGCCGCCAGAGGCCGTCGTCGAGGAACTGCCGGCCGAGCCCGAGGCCGAGCGCAGCCGGGGCGCGTTGCGACGGCTGGTGCGCCCGGCCGAAGAGCCTCCGCCGTCGACGCTCGACGTCGGTGAGCTCGCACGGGCGTCCGACGTCGCCGCCTTGCACGCGCGGCTGACCGAGGAGCGCGCGGCGCGCGAGAACGCCGAGCGCCGCGCCGCCGAGGCGCACTCCATCGCCCAGCAGGCCGCCAATGAGGCCCAGCGGATCGCCGAGCTCGCCGCCCGCGCCGAGGCCGCGCGCGTCGGCGCCGTCGACGCCCTCACCGAGGAGCGCGTCCGCTCCAGCGAGCGCGCCGCGGCCGAAGAGGAGCGTGCCCGCGAGCACCGCGAACGCGCGACGCGGGCCGCCGACCAAGCGCGCCAGGCCGTCGAGGTCGCCCACGAGGCGCGCCGCGCGCTGCAGGAGCGCGAGGACGAGATCGCGATCGCCCAGGAGCAAGCCGAGCGCGCGACCCGCGCCGCCCGCGCGGCCGAAGCACGACTGGCAGCGGTCGATGAGGCGCGACAGGTCGCCGAGGGGCGCGCGGCCGACCTGTCGGAGTTCCGCGAGCGCGCCGAGTCGATCGAGGACGAGCGCTCCCAGGCGCTGCTGAGCGCCGGGACCGCGCAGCGCCGTGCCGAGCAGGCCGAGCAGCGCGTCCGGGGGCTGGAGCAGAAGCTGGCCGAGACCGAGGCGCTCGCCCAGCGCGCCGAGGCCGCGGCACGCCGCGCCGATGACCTCACCACGCGCGTGCGCGAGGAGCGCGCGGCACGGCGGGCCGCCGAAGCCGAGGCCCAGCAAGCTGCCCGCGAGAACGCCGACGAATCCGCTCAGCGCGCGGCGTTGCTCTCCTCCGAATTGCGCGAGGCGCGGCGGCGGATCGACGCCGAAGACACCGCGCGGCGTGAGGCCGAGGCGCGCGCGGAGGCGGCGAGCGCTGAGCTCGAGGAGCTGCGGGTCGCGGCGACCGCCGCCAGCGAACGGGCCGCGCTGGCCGAGCAGGCGACCGCGGGTCTGGCACGTGTGGAGGCCGAGCTGGCCGAGGCTCGGGCGCGAGGTGAGGAGGCCGGGTCGCTGCGCCGTCGTCTGGCTGCGGCGACCGAGGATCGCGAGACCGCCGCTGGCGAGGCCGAGACGCTGCGGGCGCGGCTGGAGGAGACCGAGGGGGCGCGAGCGGAGGAGACGCTGGCCCTGCAGGCCGCGCTGAGCGCCGCCCAAGCGGACGCCGAGGGCGCCCAACAGGCGCTGCAGGCCGACACCGACGACCTGCGCAACTGGCTGGCCGACGCCGAGCAGCGCGCCGGCCGCGCGGCGGCCGACGCCGGCGCCGTGCGCGAGCGGCTCGCGGTGGCTGAGGCCGAGGCGGCGGCAGAAGCGGAGACGCTGCGCGCGCGACTGGAGGAAGCGCAGCGCGCCGCCGCCGACGAGCTCTCGGCACTGCAGGAGCGACTCGCGGTCATCGAGGCGTCGGGCGAGTCCGAGGCCGCGGGTCTGCGCGAGCGGCTGGCGGCGGTCGAGCGCGTGGCCGAGGAGCGGGTCGTCGAGGTCGAAGGGCGGCTGGCGAGCTTCGAGGAGGAGGCGGCGCGCGAGCGTGACCGCCTGCGCCGCGCAGCAGCCGAGGCAGCCGAGGTCGCCGCGTCGGAGACCGAAGGTCTGCGCGCGCGGCTGGAGGAGGCCCAAGCCTCAGCGACGACCGAGACCGACGCGTTGCGCACGCAGCTGCGCGAGACCGACGCGGCGGCGGCCGCCGAGGCCGACGCGCTGCGCCGCCGGCTCGAGGACGCCGAGGCGAAGGCGACGGCTGTCCTTGACGAACTGCAGGACGAGCTGGTCGCCGCGCGGGCCGCAGAGGCGGCCGCGCGCGAGAAGGCCGACGCGCAGGAGGCATCCTTCGAGGAGCGCGTGAGCGCGGCGCGGGCGACGGCTGCGGCGGAGGCGTCCGCGGCACGGGAGGAGGCCGAGCGCGAGGTCGCAACGGCGCGCGCCGAGGCTGAGCGACAGGTCGCGACCGCGCGCACGGAAGCTGACGAGCGGATGGCCGCTGCGCAGGCGGCCGTCGAGACCGCGACGTCCGGGGCGCAGGAACAGGCCGACCAGCATGTCGCGGCGGCGCGCGCCGAGGCCGAGCAGCGCGTGGCCGCGGCGCAGGCGGAGACCGACCGGCAGGTCACGGCGGCCCAGGCCGCAGCCGCGGCCGCGACGTCTGCCGCGCGCCAAGAGGCCGACGAGCAGATCGCGGCTGCCCGCGCCGCGGCCGCCGAGGAGATCGCGAGCACCCGGCAGCGCATCGCGGCAGCGCAAGCGCAAGCCGCGACCGCGCGCGAAGAGGCCGAGCAGCAGATCGCCGCGGCGCAGGCCGAAGCCGCCGACGCCGTCGACAACGCACGCGAGCAGGCCCGGCAACGTGTCGCGGCAGCACAGGCAGAGGCAGCAACGGCACGCGACGAATTCGCTCAGCAGGTCGCCGCGGCGCAGGCAGCCGCCGACGAGCAGACCACGGCGGCACGCGCGGAAGCCACACAGCGCATCGCCGCCGCAGAGGCCGCGGCGGCAACGGCTCGCGAAGAGGTCGCTCAGCAGGTCGCCGCAGCGCAGGCAGCCGCCGACGAGCAGACCGCCGCGGCACGCGCGGAGGCGGCGCAGTTGGTCGCCGCCGCACAGGCAGAGGCCGCGACCGCGCGGGAGGAGATCGCTCAGCGCGTCGCTGCCGCACAGGCGGCCGCCGAAGAGCAGGCCACAGCAACACGCGCAGAAGCCGAGCAGCGCATCTCCGCCGCGCAGGCCGCGGCCGCGACAGCACACGACGAGGTCGCGCTGCAGGTCGCCGCAGCGCAGGCAGCCGCCGACGAGCAGACCGCCGCAGCGCGCGCGGAGGCGGAGCAGTTGGTCGCCGCCGCACAGGCAGAGGCCGCGGTCGCGCGGGAGGAGATCGCAGAGCACGTCACCGCGGCGCGCGCCGCCGTCGCCGACGAGGTCGCGACCGCCCGCGACGAAGCCGAGCGGCGCGTGGCCGCGGCACGGGCGGCGGCCGAGCAGCATGTCGCAGCGGTCGAGACCGACGCCCGCGTGCGGGTGGCCGAGGCCGAGGATCGCGCCAGCGCCGCCGAGGAGGCCCGCGCGCGAGCGGAGGCGGAGACCGAGCAAGCCGTCGCACACGTTCAGGCCCAGATCGATGAGCGAATCTCTGCGATCGAGTCCGAAGGCGAGGCGCGTGTCGCCGCCGTCCAAGCCGAGGCGCGCGCGGCCCAGGACCACGCCGACGAGCAAGTCACCGCAGCGCGAGCCGCGGTCGAGCGGGCGCGCGCAGAAGCGATCGACGACGCGCGCGGAGAGCTCGAAGCAACGCGCGCGCAAGCCGCAGCGGCGATCGCCGAGGCCGAAGCCGCCGAGGCACGTGCACAGGCCGACGCGCGAGACGCACGCGACGAGGCGGTCTCCGAGGCCGAAGCCGCCGTGGCGCGTGCACAGGCTGATGCACGGGCCGCACGTGACGAGGCGACCGCCGAGGCGGAGGCGGCGGGCCTCGCGATCGCGGCCGCACAGACCGCGGCACGTGCCGATGCCGAGGAGCGCGTCGCCGCCGCGCGGGCCGACGGCGAGGCGCGGATCGCAGCGCTCCAGGACGGCCTCGACCGCGAGCGTGACGAGGCCGGCGACCGCATCGCGGCCGCCGAGGCCGACGCTGACGCACGCGTGGCGGCGATCATCGCCGAGCAGGAGCACGAGCGCGGTTTGCTCGCCGAGCGCATCGCCGCCGCCCGGTCCGAGGCCGAGGCGCGCCTGGCAGCGGCGCAGGACGCTCTCGCTCGCGGGCGCGAGGCAGCCGCTGAGGAAGTCCAAGCGATCGAGGACGCCGCACAGGAGCGCCTGGCCGAGGTCGAGGCCGAAGCGGCAGCGCAGGTCGCGGCGGCACGGGAGCAAGCGTCGGAGGCCGAGTCCCAGACGGCGAGCCGTCTCGCCGCGCTGCGCGACCAGCTGGAGGCCGCCGAGACGGGTTCCATTGGGCGCCTCGAAGCACTCGAAGCCGAAGCGGCTGCCCGCATCGCGGCAGTGCAGGACGAGGCACAGGCGCGCGCCGTCGCCGTCGAGAAACAGGCCGAAGCCCGCATCGCGTCCGTCCAAGCCGCATCCGCCGAACAGCTCGCTGCGGTCCAGGACCACCTCACCGACGAGCGGGAAGCCAACGCGACGCAGCTCGAGGCCGTCCGCGCCGAGGCGGAGGCCACCGCCGCCCGCGCCCAGCAGCGCGCGCAGGAGCGCGTCGCGGCGGCCGAGAACGAGATCGCGCGTATTCGCGCCGAGGCGGGCAGCACTGGCGACGAGCAAGTTGAGATCGCGCGTGCCGAAGCGGCTGCGCAGCTCGAAGCCGCTCGTGCCCAGGCCGAGCACGATCTCGAGTCCGCCCGCGCGAGCTACCAAGCCGAGGCCGATGCGCGGATCGCCGCCGCCGTTGCCGATGCCCGCGCGCAGGCCGACCACGACGCCGACCAGCGGATCGCGGCCGCCCAGTCCGCCGCCGAGGATCGCGCCCGCGCCACCGAAGGCCGGTTCGTCGCCGCCCAGGCCGAACACGCCGAGCGCGCCGCGGCATTCGAAGCCGAACGCGCCGCGCTTCTGGCCCGCATCTCCGATGGCGACGCCGGCACAGCGCAAGTCGTCGCACTCCAGGACGAACTTCGCGACGCTCACCGTCGCCTCGCCGAGGCCAACGCGGCCGACACCCGCCTCGCCGAGCTCGAGCGTGCCGCCCACGCAGCAGCCACCCGCGAAGCGGATCTCACCAATCGTCTCGACGAGATCCAGAGCGCGCTGGCCGAGGGCCGTGAGCGCGAGGCCGAGCTGCGCTCGCGCCTAGAGCACAGCAACGACGCGCAGGATGACCTCACCCGGCTCACCGCCCAGCACGACGCGCTGCAGGCGGCACTCGCCGAGGCCCAGGAGCGCGAGGAGCAGTTGCGCGCCGCGGTCGACACCGCCCACGCAAACGCCGGCGAGCGCGAGGCCGCGCTGCGCGCCGAGCTCGAGGATCTGCGCAGCGCCGCCGAACGCGCCCAAGCCGCATCCCCAGCAGCCGGCCTCGTTATCGACGACGAGCTCTTGGCCGCCCTCGGCGATGACGGCGAGGACCGCACGCTGCTCGCGCCGGAGGTCCGCCGTGAGCGCCTCATCGTCATGGCCTTGCTCTTCATCGCCGTGGTCGCCGGCGTGGCGCTCGTCACCGGCGGCCTCACCGACGTGCTGCATTGAGCGACGGCCCGTCGGTTAGCCTGTGCCGCCGGATGCGCCGCCGCCTCGTCACCGTCGGGATGTGCTGTGCCGCGCTGGCGGCGGCCACGCCCCTGCCTGCCTCCGCACAGGCGCCCGGTCAGTCGCAGGCCAGCGCCACCGCACCCGGAACCGCGACGTCGACCGCACCCGGCGCCGCAACCTCGAGTGCGCCCGCCAGCTCGTCGCTCCCGGCCGGCACCGTTCCGCCCACGGCGAGCACGACGGCCCCTCCGACGACCGCAGCGCCCGCCACCACAGCCGGGGCGGGTGGGACCGCATCTACCGCTGTCCCCGCGGGGACCTCCGGCAAGGGCGCCCGTCCGTCATCGGACGACGACACCAAGACGATCGTCCTCCTCGCCGTCATCGGCCTTCTGCTGCTCCTCGCGGCCGCGCTCTGGGGTGCCGCCCGCTGGTGGGCCGCCGAGCCCATGTGGTGGGTCCGGTGGCGTCACGCGACGGCTGAGGCCGGCTGGCGGACGTCCGCCGCCTGGGCCGAGTTCCGTGACTGGGTCCGTCTCGGGCGCTAGCCCGGGCCGCCTACACTGAGTTAACACGGAACGAGCGGGATCGACCCGTCATTCCGTCCGCCCCACGCGCCACCCTGCTCGACCCACCTTCAAGGTTTCGAGCGTGCCGCGGGCCGGCGGCGAGGAAGGAAGCAGAGGCGCATGGACACAGCACCACAGACCGCATTCGCATCGGAGATCCAGCCGGGTCGCGCACTGTCGATCGAGCGGTATTTCACCACCGCGGGCGTCGCCCCGTTCGACACCGTCGACTGGGAGCTGCGCACCGCAGCCGTCGGCTCGTTCCGCCAGGACGATGTCGAGTTCCCCAAGACGTGGTCCCAGAACGCCACCAACATCGTCACGCAGAAGTACTTCCGCGGCCAGATCGACTCGCCCGCGCGTGAGCGCTCCGTCAAGCAGATGATCGGCCGCGTCGCCGGCACCATCTCCGACTGGGGCCGCCAGCGCGGCTACTTCGCGACCGCGGAGGACGGCGACGCCTTCCAGGACGAGCTCACCTACATCTTGCTGCACCAGCTCGCGGCGTTTAACTCACCCGTCTGGTTCAACGTCGGCTTCGAAGAGTCGCCGCAGTGCTCGGCCTGCTTCATCCTCTCGGTCGAGGACACCATGGACTCGATCCTCGACTGGAACACGCGCGAGGGCCGGATCTTCCGCGGCGGCTCCGGGTCGGGCATCAACCTGTCCAACATCCGCGGGTCGATGGAGCACCTGAGCAAGGGCGGCACCGCCTCGGGCCCCGTCTCCTTCATGCGCGGCGCCGACTCCTGGGCCGGCACGATCAAGTCCGGCGGCAAGACGCGCCGCGCCGCCAAGATGGTGGTGTTGGACGTCGACCATCCCGACATCGTCGAGTTCATCGAATGCAAGGCCAAGGAGGAGGACAAGGCCGAGGCGCTGCGCAACGCAGGCTTCGACATGTCCATCGACGGCGACGGCTTCAAGTCGATCCAGTACCAGAACGCCAACAACTCGGTCCGCGTGACCGACGCGTTCATGGAGGCCGTCGAGAACGACGCCGAGTGGCAGACGCTGTCGCGCAAGGACCGCAAGCCGATCGGCCCGACGATGCAGGCGCGCGACCTGATGCGCAAGATCGGCGACGCCGCCTGGCGCTGCGCCGACCCGGGCGTGCAGTACGACACCATCATCAACGAGTGGCACACGTGCCCGAACTCGGGGCGCATCAACGCGTCCAACCCGTGCTCGGAATACATGCACGTCGATGACTCGGCCTGCAACCTCGCGTCGCTGAACCTCATGAAGTTCCGTCGTCCTGACGGCACCTTCGAGGTCGAGAAGTTCGAGAAGGCGGTCGACGTCGTCTTCCTCGCCCAGGAGATCGTCGTGGGCCCGTCGAGCTACCCGACCGAGGAGATCGGCGTCAACGCCCGCGCGTTCCGCCAGCTCGGCCTGGGCTACGCCAACCTCGGCGCCTACCTGATGTCCAACGGCATGCCGTATGACTCGGACGCCGGTCGCGCGACCGCCGCCGCGATCACCGCCCTGATGACCGGCCGCGCCTACCTGCAGTCGGCCAAGGTCGCCGCGGCGATCGGTCCGTACGAGCGCTACGCCGAGAACCGCGAGGCGCACAACTCGGTCATGCGGATGCACCGCGACGCGACCGCGCACATCCCGGTCGGCACCGGCCGCGACGACACGCTGCTGGCCGCGGCCCGCGAGGTCTGGGACGAGGCGGTCGAGGTCGGCGAGGCTTACGGCTACCGCAACGCGCAGGCGACGGTGCTCGCGCCCACGGGCACGATCTCGTTCCTGATGGACTGCGACACCACGGGCGTCGAGCCCGACTTCTCGCTGGTCAAGCACAAGGAGCTCGTCGGCGGCGGCTCGATGATCATCGTCAACAAGACGGTGGGCCTCGCGCTGCAGACGCTGGGCTACGAGCGCGCGGAGATCGACCAGATCGTCGCGCACATCGACCAGTACGGCACGATCGTCGAGGCGCCCGGCATCAAGGACGAGCACCTCGAGGTCTTCGACGTCGCCGTCGGCTCGCGCGCGATCAGCCACATGGGCCACATCAAGATGATGGGCGCGGTCCAGCCCTTCATCTCGGGTGCGATCTCCAAGACGGTCAACCTCCCGAGCACGGCGACGGTGGAGGACATCGTCGACGCCTACACGCAGGCCTGGCGCCTGGGCATCAAGGCGCTGGCGATCTACCGCGACGGGTCAAAGACCGCACAGGCGCTGCGCACCGACGCCCAGTCCGACGAGGCGCCGGTGCCGGCGCTGGACTCCGAGGCGTTCGCGAAGGCGGTCTCCGACGAGGTCACCAAGCAGCTTGATTCGATCGGCCCGCGCCGCAACAAGATGCCGCGTGAGCGCCAGTCGATCACGCACAAGTTCACCATCGGCGGCCACGAGGGCTACATCACGGCCGGCATGTACGAGGACGGCCAGGTCGGCGAGATCTTCATCACCGACGTCGGCAAGGAGGGCTCGACCCTCCGCGGCATGATGAACTCGTTCGCGACCGCGATCTCGATCGCGCTGCAGTACGGCGTGCCGCTCGAGACGCTCGTCTCGAAGTTCGCCTACATGCGCTTCGAGCCGGAAGGGATCACCCAGAACCCGGAGATCCCGTTCGCGAAGTCGATGCCCGACTACATCATGCGCTGGCTCGCCTCGCGCTTTCTGGACGCCGAGATCCAGGAGGAGCTCGGGATCCTGACGCCGCAGGTGCGGGCCAAGAAGTCGGCCGAAGAGGCCGTGGCCTTCTCGAGCGACACCGCCGGCCCGGCCACGCCGCAGGCGACGCCGTCCAACGGCGGCGGCAACGGCAGCTCCAAGCCGCCGACCTCGGCGCTGACCGACACCCCGCCGGTCCGCCCCGCCCGCCTGGTCGGCCTCGACCTCGGCCCGGCCTGCAGCCAGTGCGGCGGCATGATGCAGCGCACCGGCTCCTGCTACACCTGCTCGTCCTGCGGCAACAACACCGGCTGCGGCTGAGCCACCGCCAGGTCCAGCCGCTCCGGCGCCGGCCCGCGTCGAAGCTCTGATGAAGGGGCGCCCAGCGGGCGCCCCTTCATCGTTCTGGGCCGTCTTTCGAGCGGCCGTCAGGCGGTCGCGATAGCGCGACGTCCGACGCCGGCCCCACGGAGAGCCAACGCTTCCATTGCGTCTTGGCTGTGCTCGGGCGTGTCTGGAATCTCGTCGCGACGCCAGGCGACGATGAACTCCTCAGGCGTGCACCCGGTCCGCTTGGCGAACAACTCGGCGCGTGCGTCGAAATCAGAAGCCTCGGTGTCGGCTTGCGGTCCGACAGCGGGCGCACCCACACCAAGGAACTCAGCGACGGATGCGGCCGAGACCCGCACCGTGCGCTGACCAACCTTGACGTGTTCGAGCGTGCCGGCCTCGATCAGGCGATAGATCTGCGACGAGCTGACGTCGAGCAGCTTAGCCAGGTCCCGCGGCTTCCAGAATGGGCGGCTGTCGAACTCCATAGTCCGGTAATCGTACCCACTCCATTGAGGCTTGAGCGCTTTCGTGGGACATATGGGACAAATGGGACTAGTTTCTGCAGGCAAGGCCGAAACGGCCCATGAGCGGCAAAAGTGCCCGACCGGAGTGCTAGAAACCGCGACCCCTTGTCACCCGATACACAGCTCTCTCGATTTGTACCTCGCCGCTGGGACGAACTCGTAGCGCTCCTGCAAGGCCACGGCTTCGATATCGCCGACAACACTCACCCGCGATATCCGAACGAATGGCGAGACGACCCGCCTCTCGGACTGGTCCGGGTCAAGGGCGTCTGGCTGCCCAATGCCGACACCGATCCCGATGCCGACGAGGACAGACGCGTGACGTTCTCGCTGATGGAGCGCTGGTCGGTCAAGCCGACACCGTTTGCGCTCGTCGAACGCGAGGGCTTGTGGTTGGCCGGCTACGCCTACAACGGCCACATCGCGGGCAACGGCCGCAACGACGGGGACCGCAACCATCGTCACGACTTCGACCCGATGAAGACGGATGACATCGTCTATCACCGCCACCCTTTTGGCGAGTCAAACAAGATCCGCGTGCCCGAGGCCCCAATCTCAGCCGGCGGGGCGTTGGACGACTTTCGCGCCGTCCTTGCCGAAGAGATCACAGCGGGCCTGCTCGACGTGGAGTAGCCCTTCTGATTCCCCGAGCGTCGCGACGGACGGGATGCCCGCCCGTCGCGACATGCGCGCTCAACCGGGAAGCGCGGCGCCCGGCTCGGTGAACGCCGGTGCGACGTAGGGCTGGCCCGGCGTCGCACCGATCGCCAGCAGCCGCACCGGGTCGTCACCCGTCGTGATCTTGCGGCTCACGCCCGGGCCGACGCGCGCGAAGACGCCGGGCTCCAGCCGGTGCTCGGCGCCATCGGCGTGCAGCGTGGCCGAGCCCGACAGCGCGGTGTAGACCTCTTCCTGGCCGTCAGCCGAGTGATCGTGCTCGGGGAAGTGCTCGAAGTGCGGCGGAAAGTTCTCCACCTGCATCCCGAACGACGTCACGCCCAGCCCCGCACGCGCCCGGCAGAACCCTCCGCCATTGGGCGAATCGAACTCCTCCACCCGCTTGACGACGACATCAGACATCAGCGACCTCCTGGTCGGATAGTTGGCCTGTCGATGAGTCGACGGACGAGATCGCCCGATTCGACACCCAACCTCCAACTTCGCCCGAACAAGCGATGGCTGTTCGGTTCGAGAAGACCGGTGCTGGTATACCCGCACGCCAATGCCCTCCGACGTCGAGCTCTATCAGCGCACCTACTCGACCCTGCTGCGGTCGCGGGGTGAGACGAAGTTGAGGATCTTGGAGTCGTCGCATATTGCGATCGAGTCTTCGCTGCATCCGTTCGCGGGCGCCGAGGAGCTCGACCTCGGCGCGTTCCTCTACGCCACGCAGCGGCTGCCGGCCAACATCTACCAGGGCCGCGTGGTCATCATGGGCCAGGAGGAGGAGCAGTTCGCCGGCGTCGGCCTTCCGCTCGTCGACTGGCCGACCACCGAGGCGCCCGCCCGCCGCCGGCAGTGGCACGAGGGCCCCGACGGTCAATGGGGCGTCCTGCTCTCCTCGACCTCCGACGTCGACGACCTCGTCCCGACCCTCGTCGCCTACCAGATTGAGTGGAACAAGCTGCGGCGCAAGCTGCGCGCGATCGGCTGGCCGCGGCCACAGGGCCTCCCCGGCGCCGACGAGTGCGCGCGCGTCCTCGGCGGCTCGGTCGACGACTGGGAACGTCTCCAGGAAGCCTGGGGCACCGCGTTCGCCCGCCGCCTCGGCGAGGTCGCCGAGACGAACCTGAGCCTCCGCGTCCGCATGCTCGGCGGCTCGCAGGTCTCCTACGCGCGCCTCACCCGCCGCTGGTGGGCACCCGTCGGCCAGACGATGCGCGACCACAGCATCGGCCGCGACGCCCCGATCTACTTCGTCTCCTCCAACACCCACTCCTTGGTCAACCTGCTCTCTGGCGACGCCCGCACCCGGGAGGCCGACCTCGTCGACTGGGTCCAGCGCGCCGGCGCGCGCGACCTCCAGGACGAGCTCGCCGCCTTCCGCGAGGAGCGCACCGCCGGCTCGTGGAACAACTTCCTGTACTTCCTGGCCCGCGAGCAGGCGGTCTCCGAGCCCGGCCCGCAGACGCGCCGCTACGCCGAGGCCGCGCGCGGCATCCTGCACCTCAACGCCGAGTCGGGCCTGCGCGTCGCCGCCCAGGTGATGCCGCTCAACAAGCTCGACCCCGCAGCGATCGACGACCGCCTCGGCGACGTCGACGCCGAGGCCCTGCAGGCCAGCCGCGCGGTCCTGATCAACATCGACTACCCGCTCGGCCTCGCGGCCTACAACATCCTGCGCGAGATCACCGAGGACCGCGACACGCTGCGCGGCGTCTACGTCCTCGGCAAGGCCGCCACGCTCAACGCCGACGTCGGCGACGTGATGATCTCCAACACCATCTACGACGAGCACTCGGGCACCACCTACTGGCTCGACAACGCCTTTGACTTCGACGCCATCGCGCCCTATCTGCGCTTCGGCTCGGGCCTCGACAATCAGCGCGCGGTCACCGTCCGCTCGACGTTCCTGCAGAACCGCAACTACCTCGATCGCTACTACCGCGAGGCCTACACGGTGGTGGAGATGGAGGCCGGGCCCTACTGCGACGCGGTCTACGAGATCGCCGAGCCCGACCGCTACCCCGCCGGCGAGCAGGTCAACTTCTCCAAGCTCCCGATCGACTTCGGGATCGTCCACTACGCCTCAGACACGCCCTTCACGCAGGCGCGCACGCTCGGCGCCCGCGGCATGAGCTATTACGGAATGGACTCCACCTACGCGACCTCGATCGCGATCCTGCGCCGGATCTTCACCCTCGAAGGGGCACTCTCCTGACCGGGCGCGCGGCCGGTCTCCAGAGCCGCGTGTCAACGGTCGATAACCTGGGAACAACGTTGCGCGTCCTCCCAGGTCGCTAGCGTCACGTCATGGTCAACGCCGAGCTCCGCACGCTCCACGCCGCAGACGGAACCCCCGTCTGCAACGTGTCGTTCGACCTCTCGGCCGAGCAGCTGCACGCCACGGCCCGTGCCGCCGAGGCGATTCGCCTCGAGCGCCACCGTCACCAAGCCCTCAGCACCGACGACGTGCTGGCCTTGCGCGAGCTGACCGGCCTCTCCGACGAGCTCCACATGCTCGCCGACCACGGCGCCAACGCGACCGTCATCCTCCAGCTAGCGCGCTTCGTCGCGCTGCACGACGCGCTCTCTGAATGGATCGCCGCCGCCGACGAGCGCGGCTGGATGCGGGAAGACGACCAGGCGATCCATCCGCTCGTCGCCGCATTGCTCGACCCCATGGCCTCGCTGCGCGCCGACGCGCTGCACGCCGTCTTGGGCGAGGCCGCCCGCGCGGCCGGCGCCGACGCGTAAATGGCTCAGCCGGTGTTGCGCAGGCCGAACGCGATCCCGGTCACGGTTCCCAGCAGCGCCTGACGATCGGCGGTCGCGTCGGCTCGCGTGCGCTCCAGCAGCTCGACCTGCAGGTGCGAGAGTGGATCGACCCACGGATCGCGGTGGGCGAGGCGGTCCTGCAGGCGCGCGGCGCCGGCGAGCAGCCGATCGCCGCCGGTGATCGCCAACACCGACGACTTGACCTTCTCGTGCTCTGCGACGATCTGGGGCCAGAAGCGCGCGCGCAGCTCGGGATCCACCAGCCGCAGGTAGCGCTCGGCGACGCCGAGGTCGGTCTTGAAGAGCGCCATCTCCAGCGTCGAGATCAGCGTGGCGAAGAACGGCCAGCGCGCGGACATCGCGCGGTAGCGCTCGAGGTCGCCCTCGGCCAGCGCGGTGCCCGCGCCGTACCAGGACGGCAGCAGGATCCGATTCTGCGTCCACGCGAAGACCCACGGGATCGCGCGCAGCGACTGGATCGTGCCGTCGCTGCCGCGCGACGGCGGCCGCGAGCCGATGTTGAGGTCGGCGAGCGCCTCGACCGGCGTGATCTGGAAGAAGAAGCGCGCGAAGTCCGGGTCCTCGTAGACCAGCGCGCGATAGGTCTCGCGCGAGCGGCGGGCCAACCGATCGACATCGGCGCGCCAGTCTTCGGCCGCCGCCGGCCGCGCGACGTTGGAGGCCAGCAGCACCGCGCTCAGCGTCTGCTCCAGCGAGCGCTCAGCCAGCTCCGGATGGCCGTAGCGGGAGCTGATCGTCTCGCCCTGTTCGGTGATCCGGATGCGACCGCGCAGCGAGCCGGTCGGCTGCGCGACGATCGCGCGGTAGGTCGGGCCACCGCCGCGCGAGGTCGAGCCGCCGCGACCGTGGAAGAGCTCGAGCTCGATGCCGGCCCCGGCCGCCTGGCGGGCGAGATCGAGCTGCGCGCCGCGCAGCGCCCACTGGCTGGCGAAGAAGGACCCGTCCTTGCCGGAGTCCGAGTACCCCAACATGATGACTTGACGGTTGCCTTGACGCGCCAGCAACTCGCGGTACGAGTCCGACCCATACAACTTGGCCATCGTCTCCGGAGCGCGGTCGAGGTCGTCGAGCGTCTCGAAGAGCGGGACGAAGCGCAGGTCCAGCGCCGCGCCCGCGCGCTGCGCCAGCCAGCGGGCGCCCAGGACGTGCGAGGGCTGCTCGGTCATCGACACGATCAGACAGCGGACGACGTCCGGGCCGTAGGCCTCCGACGCCAGCGCGGCCGCGTCGAGCGCGGCGACCAGCTCGCCGGCCGTGCCGGGCGGCCGGCGCTGCAGGCCGACGTCCCCGGCCGCGATCGCCTCGTCGAGCAGCGTCTGGCGCTCCTCCTCCGGCGCGTTGGCGTAGCCGGGCAGCAGCGCGCCGACGGCCGCGTCGATGACCGTCGCGTTCTGGCGCAGGTCCAGCCCGGCGAGATGGAAGCCGAAGGTGTCGACCTGGCGCAACAGCCGCCGCAGCGATCCGTGAGCGACGTGCGCAGAGCCGAGGCTGTCGGCGATCAGCTCGAGATCCGCGCGCAGCTGCGCGGGGCTCTCGTAGCCGGCCTGCCCGCCGCGGACGTCGAGCATGTTGATCAACCTGCGCTCGATGAACCCCAACTTGGTTCGCAGCGGCTCCCACTCGTGATGGGGGCGGCGCAGCACCCGCGCGTCGGGCAGCTCCTGCGCATCGCGCTGAAGCGAGGCGGTCAGCGCCTCGCTCACCGTCACCCGGCGCTCGGAGTGCGAGAAGCGCCGGGCCAGCCGCGCGACGCGCTCGCGGAGCATCCGGATCGCGGCGCGCCGGTGCAGCTCGATCGTCGCGGTGACGGTCGCGGCACCGACCTCCGGATGACCGTCCATGTCGCCGCCCGGCCACGACGCGAACTCCAACACGGGCGTGGCGGGCAACGGCCCGAGGTCGCGCTCGAGCTCGTCGAGGACCGTCGGCACCGTGTCGTAGAGCACCGACTCGAAGACGTAGAGCGTGCGGCGTACTTCGTCCTCGACATGCGGCCGCGCGCGGCGGACCTCGTCGGTCTGCCACCAGATCGTCAGGACCTCGCGCAGCTCCTCCAGCAGCGCACGCCGGCGCGAGCGACCGGTCCGCGAGTCCTCGAGACGATCCAACAGCTGGGTGATCGCCCACTGGTGATCGAGCACCGAGCGCCGCGACGCCTCGGTCGGATGGGCGGTGAGCACGAGCTCGACGTGGAGGTCGGCCAGCGCGGTGACCGGATCGACCGCGTGCTCGGCCAGGAGGTTGGCGGTCTCGGCCAATGACTCGCGCTGCACCGTGCCTTGGGCGTCGTAGCTGCGACGGCGGCGCAGCCGCTCGCGCTCCTCGGCGATGTTGGCCACCTGCAGCTGCAGCGAGCACGCGCGGATGATCGGCTCCAGCTCGTTCTCGGATAGCCCATGGAGGCGCGCGAGGAGCGTCTCGGCCGCGCCCTCCTCGCTCTTCCGCACCCGGGCGGCGGTCGCATGCAGCCACGTCACGGCGTCGGCGAAGTCGGCGCCGCACTGCTCGGTGAGCACGTCGCGGACCAGCGCTTCGAGCAGTTCGAGGTCAGAGGTGTCCATGCGGCGCCCACGCTAGTGGCGTGCGGCGGCCGTGGACATGGACCGGCGGGCAGAATGCACCACCATGGATCTGCGACAGCTCGAGTACTTCGCCGCGGTCGCCCGCCATCGGCACTTCCGGCGCGCGGCGGAGTCGCTGTACGTCACGCAGTCGGCGGTCTCCCAAGCGGTCCGGCGGCTGGAGGCCGAGTTGGGTCTGGAGCTGCTGCGCCGGACATCCCACGGCGTGCAAATCACCCCGGCCGGCGAGGAGCTGCTCGGGCGTGCCGAGGCGATCCTGGCCGACGTCGCGGGCGCGCGGGCGGCGATGGACGAGCACGCAGGAACGCTGCGCGGCGGCGTCCGGGCGGCCGCCACGACGGGTGACGCGCTGCGGCTGGCGCCCGCGCTGGCGCGCTTCGGGCGCGAGCATCCAAGCGTGCGGATCGCGCTGCGCCAGGGTGGCCCGAGCGAGGTGGTGGACTTGGTCGCCAACGGCGCAGTGGACCTCGCGGTCGCGGCGCTGCCGGAGGCGACGGCGCTGCCGGAAGACGTCGAGGCGCTGGCGCTCGCCGCCGAGCCGCTCGTCTTGCTCGTCGCGCCCGACGACGCCTTGGCCGGCAAGACCGCCGTCAAGCTCTGGGACGTCCGCGACCGCCCGTTCGTGCTCGCCGAGCCGGGCACCGCGCTGCGCGGCTCGGCGCTGGCGGCGTGCGCGGCCGAGGGCTTCGGCCCGGTCCCGCTCTTCGAGGTCGGCGAGCCGACGGCGGTGCGCTTCCTGGTCGGCGCGGGGCTGGGCGTCTCGCTGGTCCCGGCGTCGTGGCTGGCGCTCGAAGGCCCGGAGGTCGGGATGGCCACCGTCGCCGGCGCGAACGCGGTGCACGCGGTCGCGCTCCTGACACGGCGGACGACGCCGACGCCGATCGCCCGTCTGCTGGCCGAGCACCTGCAGGCGACGCTCGGCTAGAGCACGTCGGCGATCTCCTGTTCCAGCCGCCGCCGCGGCCGCGAGCCGATCAGCTGCAGGATCGGCTCGCCGCCCCGAAAGAGCAGGAACGTCGGCATCGACAGGACGCCGTACTTGGCGGCGATCGCCTGGTTGGCCTCGACGTCGAGGCCGACGACGCGGAGGTCGTCGCGCTCGGCCGCGAGCGCGTCGAGGATCGGGTGCATCGCGCGACACGGACCGCACCAGGCGGCCCAGAAGTCGACGAGGACGGGGACGTCGGACTCGAGCACGTCGGCGGCGAACGAGTCGTCGGTGGCCTGGGGGAAGGAGGCGGTGGTCATGGCCCTCAGTGTGCGGCGCGGAGGCCCGTCGGTCGACGCCAATCAGCGATCGACGCGAGTAGCAACGCTGCACGCGGCAGAATGAAGGGCAGTGGCCGAGCTTCAAACAGGCAGCGAGTTCGCCGGCTGTCGCATCGAGGGGGTCCTCGGCCGCGGCGGGATGGGCGTCATCTACCGGGCGACCGAGCTGCGGCTCGGGCGGCCGGTCGCGCTCAAACTGATCGCCACCGAGCAGGCCTCGGACCCCGATGTGCGCGAGCGCTTCGAGCGCGAGGCGCGGATGACGGCGTCGATCGAGCACCCCAACGTCGTTCCGGTCTACGCGGCAGGCGAGGAGGACGGCCACCTCTACCTCGTGATGCGCTTCGTGCCGGGGACCGACCTCCATCACCTGCTGCAAGAGGAGCGACGCGTGCCGCCCGCACGCGCCGCCTCGATCGTCGCGCAGGTCGCCGACGCGCTCGACGCCGCGCACGCCGCGGGCCTCGTGCACCGCGACGTCAAGCCGGCCAACATCCTCATCAACAACGACCATGCCTACCTCAGCGACTTCGGCATCACGCGCGTGCAGGCGTCCGACACGCGGATCACCGACAGCGGCAACTGGATCGGGACCGTGGACTTCATGGCCCCCGAGCATCTGCGCGGGGAGCCGACCGACGCCCGCGCCGACGTGTACGCCTTGGGCTGTGTCCTGTTCACGGCGCTGACGGGCACCCCGCCGTTTCGGCGCGACACCGTGCCGGTGACGATCACCGCGCATCTGCACGATCCGCCCCCGCGGCCGTCGGAGACCGCCGGCGTGCCGGCGGCGTTCGACGCCGTGATCGCGCGGGCGCTGGCCAAGGATCCGGCCGATCGTTACCCGTCGGCGGGCGATCTGGGCCGCGCGGCGCGCGCGGCGGCCGCGGGCGAATGGGCGTCCACCGCGCGCGGCTCTGTGGCCACCGGGGCGGCGACGCCCGAGGAGGCCGAACCGACGCGGATCGCCCCGGCGCCGGGCGCGACCGCGGTGATGGTCGACTTCTCCGGCACAGCGCCGGTCAAGTCGACCAGCGCACCGGCAGGATCGGCATCCGAGACGGCGGCGACGGCGCACGCCGGCGTGGCCAACGGCACGAGCGCGCCACCGCCGCGGCGCGACCAGCGCCGCCCGGCTGCCGTGAAGGTCCAGCGTGGCCGCGGGCGCAAGCTGGCCCTGGCGGCGACCGTCGCGGTCCTGGCGATCCCGACGGTGCTCGTCGTCCGCTGGGTCGCCGGTGCCGACGGCACCGCGACCGGCCCGCTCAGCGCCGGCGAGGTGCGCGACGCGGCGCAGTCGTTCGCCGACGCCTACAGCAACGAGGACGACGCAGCGCTACGACACACGCTGACGCCCGCGGTCCGGCGCTGGGGCGCCAGCGGCGCGGCGCAGCGCGGTCGCGTGGCAGTCGTCAGCGAGTACCACCGCCAGTTCGCCACGAGCAAGATCCAGCACTACGCGCTCGACAACCTGAAGGTCTCGGGCGGCACCGCCGGCCGCGCTGAGGGCCGCTACACCGTGACGCGCGACGGCGCACCGCCGATCACCGGCCGGATCGTCTTCGGCGTCATCCGCCGCGACGGCAAGGCCGCGATCGACCTGATCGCGACCGAGCCGCGGGCCTAGCAGCGGCGCGCGAGCTGCACGACCACCGTCGACCCCGGATCGACGTGGGCGCCGGCGCTCGGGTCGGTCGCACAGACCTCGGGCTTGCCGCCGAGCAGTTCGTCGAAGAAGCCGCCGTTGGTGGTCTGCAGATCGCCTTCGAGATGGGCGTCGGCCAGCGCGGACTTGGCGTCGTCGGCGCTGAGGCCGACGAGGTCGGGGACCACGACGTCGACGACGCGACGGACCCGCACGGCGGTCAGCGCCGGGCGAGCGCGGCCGGCGCTGGCGAGGACGTCGACGACGTTGACGCCGGGTTCGACGCTGATCTGCGCGCTCCAGGCGCCACCGCTCACCTGCGCGCGCTCGCCGCGCACCGTGACGGTCGCGCTCGCCGGTCTCACGGTCCCACGGACCTCCACGCTCGCCGTCCGCACCGTCCCGAGATCCTGCGGCGCGGTGACCTGCAGGCGCACGGGTGCGACCGGCTTGGCCGGCTTGTCGCCACCACAGGCGCCGAGCAGGAGGGCGCACGCTGCGCCGGTGAGGAGGGAGAGCCGCATGCGTCGAGGTCGCCGGTGCAGCACACCGAACCCCACCAGTATGCGACAGCGCCCGCCCGTCGTTAACTCCCGAAGCCCCCTGCTGGCACAGAGGGCTTCGGATGAGGAAGGTCAAACATGAGCGGAGGAGGAGGGTGCTACACGCTCACTCCAGTAGTCGGCAGCCGCCCGCACAGACTTGAGATGGGCCGGGCGCGATGTGGCCGGGCGGTGGCTCAGTCCGCCGCGCCGTTGGACGCCGGCACGAGCCGGACCGTCCGGCGGCCGCCGGCCAGGGCGCGCTGCCATGGGCCGACGCCGTCGAGATCCTGGCCGGCGTCGAGCAGCAGCGCCGCCAGCGTCAGCGCCTCGTCGCGCGGCTGCGGCGGCGAGGCGTAGGCGCGGTCATGGCGACCCGTCAGCCCCGGGCTGAAGCGATCGTCGACCTCGACCGTGAACGACGGGCCGAGCGTCAGGGAGAGCTGGTCGGGAGCGGACACCGCGCGCAAGCGTCGCAGGTGCGCGACGCTTGCGCCACGTGGACGAGCGGCCTCCGCAGCACTCGACGACACCGAACCCGCGATATGCGCGGGTTCGGTGTCGCTCAGCGATCGATCCCAGGGATCATCTGCCGCAGGCCGGCCAGGGCGTGGTGCCCTGCGCCGCCAGCAGCGCCGCGGCGCGCCGATCCTGCTCGGCCTCGGGCGCGGCGGCGGGGTCGCCGCTGCCGCCCATCGCCCGCCACGTCGCGCGGGTGAACTGGTACTTGCCGCGGTACTGCCCATCGGCGGAGATCGCCGTCGGATCGCCGCCGGACTCGCACCGGGCGATCCGACCCAGCGTCGCGGAGTCCGGTCCGACCGCGGAGGCGACCGCCTCCGGCCCAGCGCTGCTCGCCGGCGCCGCCGTCCCGGACGGCAGCTTCATCGCGCCCGCCGTCTGCGGGCCGACGATCCCGTCGACCGTCAGGCCGTGGGCGCGCTGGAAGGAGCGCACGGCGCGCGCGGTCGCCGCCGAGAAGCGGCCGGTCTGCCCGATGCCGAGCGCCGCCTGCAGGGCGGAGACGGCGCTGCCGGACGAACCGGCGCTCAGCGTGCTCGGGACCGGCGCTTGCGCGCTGGTCTGCGCCAGCGCCAGCGGGCCGCCCAGCGCCAGCACGGCGCCGAGGATCGCCACCGAGCTGCTGCCGCCGCGGCGTCGCCGTCGGCGGAGGACCGCCAGCCGTTGCGCCACAGCGGTCCGGCGCGCACGCGAGCGTTCCATGGACGCCTGGCAGGCGCGTTCGATCTCGTAGATCACGAAGGGTGCTTCCTTTGCTCTTCACGCCTACGGGGTTAGCTGACGGGCTCGCGCTGTAGAGCTGCGCTACGCCACAGATGTGGCGATTCGCCCCGGGACCCGCTCACGCGGATCCAGTTGGGTCCCCCGCTCCCGGCGACACGGCGCCACCGGGACTCGGCTGGTGTACAGCCGTGTAGGGAAGCACATCGGCACGACACATGCTGGGTGACAGAACGTTCGGGACCGAGCCGTCGGCGAGCCGCGCCGTCCTGGTTCGTACACTGCGCCCCAGCGCATGCCACCAGAGCCAGAAGCACCCCGCCGCAGGGATGACCGCCAGCCAACGCCGTGGCGGGTCGAGGGCGGACCGACCGAGAAGAAGCAGGGCCCGATGGGCATGCCACGCCCTCCCGGAGGCCGCCGCTTCCTCTACTTCGTCGTCGCCGTGCTGGCTTTGAACGTCCTGTTCGGCTTCCTGGTCCCCAGCCAGCCGAACCGGATCTCGGTGCCTTATACGCAGTTCCTCAACGAGGTCGACAAGAACAACGTCCGCGAGGTCACCTCCAAGGGGGATGACATCCAGGGCGTCTTCAAGGTCAAGGTCGACCCGCAGGACTCCAAGCACGAGTCCGAGACCAAGTTCAAGACCTTCCGTCCGGCCTTCGCGCCGACCAACGAGACGCTGCTCGCCCAGCTGCAGGCCAAGGGCGTCATCGTCAACGCCAAGCCACTGGACAACGGCCGCTCGCTGTGGGCCGACATCCTGCTCTTCTTCGGCCCGACGCTGCTGATCGTCGGCCTCTTCATCGTCATCGCCCGCCGCGCGGGTGGCGGCGCCGCCGGCCTGTCGGGCCTCGGCCGCTCGCGGGCCAAGCGCTATGACTCGGCCAGCACGTCGCGCACGACCTTCGCCGACGTCGCCGGCATCGACGAGGCCGAGGATGAGCTCGAAGAGGTCGTCGACTTCCTCAAGAACCCCGACAAGTACCGCTCGCTCGGGGCGATGATCCCGAAGGGCGTGCTGCTGAGCGGCCAGCCCGGCACGGGCAAGACGCTCCTGGCCCGCGCGGTCGCCGGCGAGGCCGACGTGCCGTTCTTCTCCATCTCGGCGTCGGAGTTCATCGAGATGGTCGTCGGCGTCGGCGCCTCCCGCGTCCGCGATCTCTTCACGCAGGCCAAGGCCGCGGCGCCGTCGATCATCTTCATCGACGAGCTCGACGCGATCGGCCGCCAGCGCGGCGGCGGCGCATCGCTCGGCGGCCACGACGAGCGCGAGCAGACGCTCAACCAGATCCTCACCGAGATGGACGGCTTCACGGGCTCTGAAGGCGTCATCGTCCTGGCCTCGACCAACCGACCTGATGTCCTTGACGCTGCGCTGCTGCGCCCCGGCCGCTTCGACCGCCGCGTCACCGTCAACCCGCCCGACGTCGAGGGCCGCGAGAAGATCCTCGAGGTCCACACGCGCTCGGTGCCGCTGGCTGACGACGTCGACCTCAAGGGCCTGGCCGCGACGACGCCCGGGATGGTCGGCGCCGACCTGCGCAACCTCGTCAACGAGGCCGCGCTCGGCGCCGCCAAGTCGGGGCACAAGGCGGTCGAGTCCGCCGACTTCTACAACGCCTTCGAGAAGATCGTCCTCGGCACCGAGCGGCGCATCACCCTCAGCCGCGAGGAGCGCGAGCGCACCGCCTACCACGAGGGCGGCCATGCGCTGCTGGGCATGCTCGAGCCGGGCGCCGACCCGGTCCGCAAGGTCTCGATCGTCCCGCGCGGGCGCGCGCTCGGCGTGACGTTCCAGTCGCCCGAGAGCGACCGCTACGGGTACGACACGGCCTACCTGCTGGGCCGGATCACCGGCGCGCTGGGCGGCCGCGCGGCCGAGGAGATCGTGTACGGGTCGGTCACCACCGGCGCCGAGTCCGACCTCCAGCAGGTCACCCAGATCGCGCGCTCGATGGTCGGCCGCTGGGGCATGTCGGACGCGATCGGCCTGGTCACCGTCATCTCCGACGAGCCGCAGTACCCCGGGACCGATCCGGCTTCCGAGGAGACGCGCGAGCTGATCGACCGCGAGGTCCGTCGGATCGTCGAGGAGTGCTACGTCCGCGCCGTCGACCAGCTACGCGAGAACCGCGAGCGGCTCGACGGGCTGGCCGCCAAGCTGCTGGAGCGTGAGACGCTCGACCAGGACGCGGCGTACGAGGCGGCCGGATACGAGCGTGGCAGCGCGCCGGGCGACCGGCCGCCGCACGGGATGCTCAAGGAGCCGTCGGTGCGCAGCGCGCCGGCGCTCGACGCGGCGCCGAGCGACAACGCCACCTAGCTCCGCGCAACTTCCACGCACCCCGGGCCGTTCTCCTCACACGGCCTCGGGGTCATGTGAAGTCCTCCCAGATGAGATGCCCCGGGGCCGTCTTCTCCCATGTCCCGACACGCCCTCCCAGGGGCGGCGCTGGCCGCTGCCCTCCTGCTCTGCGTCGCCTGCGCGGCGCCCACCGCCCGAGCTTCAAGCCGCGCGCCGATGTACTTCGACGCCGGCACGGCTGCAGTGCACGACGAGACGCGCGACGCCACCCTAGCCCGCCTCGACGCCCTCGGCGTGCGCGCGCTGCGCCTGACGCTCGTCTGGGCCGCCGTCGCGCCGGACGCCGGCAGCGCCGTGCGCCCGACCTTCGACGCCGCCGATCCCAATGCCTATAACTGGGGTGGCTACGGGCGCCTCGTCGACGCTGTACACGCACGCGGCTGGCGCGTGCTGATCACCTTCAGCGCCCCGGCACCGAAGTGGGCGACCGCGGCGCGCACCGACCAGGTCACCCGCCCCAGCGCTCCGGAGCTCGGTGCGTTCGCCACCGCCGCCGGGCGCCGCTTCGGGGACGCCGTCGACGCCTGGGGCATGTGGAACGAGCCCAACCACCCGCGCTTCCTCAAGCCGCAGTACGTCAACGGCAAGCCGGCCGCGCCGGCGCTCTACCGCGGGTTGCACCTGGCCGCGGTGCGTGGCCTGGAAGCCGCCGGCCAGAGCGAGGACACCATGTTGGGCGGCGAGACGGCACCGGGTGGCGACCGCAAGCGATCCGTCCCGCCGCTGCAGTTCCTGCGTGGCGTCTATTGCGCGGGCTGCACCAAGCTGCGCATCGACGGCTGGGCCCACCACCCCTACGCCAACCGACGCGGCCCGTTCTACGTCCCGCCCGATCGCGACAACGTGACCGTCGGCGTCATGGGGAGACTGGAGACCGCGCTCACCCGTGCAGCCCATCGCAAGCTTCCGGTCTGGGTGACGGAGTTCGGCGTGCAGAGCACGCCCGACACGACGCTCGGCGTGCCGCTCGCTCAGCAGGCCGAGTACCGCTCGATCTCCGAGCGGATCCTGCGTGCCGACCCGCGGATCGCCGCGACCGCCCAGTACTTACTCACCGATGACACGGCGCTCAGCGGCTTTCAGTCCGGGCTGATGACGGCATCCGGACGCGCCAAGCCGAGCTTCGACGAGTTCCGCATGCCCTTGACCGTCCGGCGCAGCGGTGCGATGGCGCTGCTCTGGGGCCTCATCCGGCCGGCCGACGGCGCGACACGCGTCGAGGTCCTCGCCCGGGATCGCAACAGCGCGCACGCCACGGCAGTGGCAACGCGGCCCACCGACGCCGGCGGCACATGGACCGCACGGCTGCCGTGGCGCGCCGGCCGGACATGGCGCGTGCGCTGGACGGCCCCCGACGGAGCCACCTACGTCGGCCCGCCGGTTCGGGTGTACGGATAACCGCAGCGCAGGACACCGGCCCGCCCCCACGAAGTGAGACATCCGATTCGGTTGGATGAGCGTAACCCCACGTGCAGAAGCGCGTTCCCGGGGTACACCTCCCAACTGCATCGACATGCCCACCCAAATCCCGACCATGTACGCCACCGAAGTCCGCCACCATCTGATGCTCCTCGGCGAGGAGCGCGTGCTCGCGCACGAGGCCGGGCTGGACCACGACCGCGCCTACATGGCCGACCTCGAGGACGAGATCGCCACTTACCGGTCGGCCTACATGGGCGCCGTCATCACCGAGATCGCGATGCTTCGCGCGCGGCTCGACGGACCTCTTCAGGGTTAGCCAAACCTCCTCGTACGGTAAGGCTCTTGGTTATGAGAGCCGTGCCAGAATCCGGTGGCGTGCGTGGGTCAGCCCTCATCGCGGTCGCGGCGCTGTCCTTTGCCGCCGGCAGCCCCACCGCCTCCGCGGCGGATGCTCCTGCCTGCGCCGGCGCCGACCAGACGCCGGCAACGCTGACGGTCACCCAGACACGCAGCGCGATCAGCTGCTTGCTCAACGCCGCCCGCGGCCCCGCGGCGTCGCTGCGGCCCGACGCCCGGCTCGCCCGCGCCGCCCAGCGCTTCGCCCGCGCGCTCGATCCCGCCAAGCCGCTGACCCACGACGGCCACGGCGGGACATCGCCGCTGGACCGGATCGCCGCGGTCGGCTATCCGCGTGGCGGCTCCTTCTCGGCGGCCGAGACGCTCGGGCGCTCGAATGGGTCACTCGCAACCCCGGCGCGGCGAGTCAAGAACTGGCTGGCGTCAGCAAGCACGCGCCGGCTGCTGACCAGCACGCGCTACCGCGACGTCGGCATCGGCGTGGTGACGCGCGGCGCCGTGACGACGTTCGTCGTCGAGGTGGCGGCGCGGCGCGCTGCCGCGCAATCCGGGTCGGCAGGAGCTGCCCATGGCAGCTCTCAGCGACCCGGATCCTTCACGTCGTCGCGCTGACGGCGGGCGCCGAGGCGCGCAGCGCCAGCGCGAGCTCGAAGCGCGCGTCGGGATCGTCGAGACGCTCGCCGAACAGCTCGCGCAGTTGAGCCATCCGGTAGCGGACGGTCTGCGGATGCACGTGCAGGCGCTCGGCGACACGTGAGACCTGGCCCGGCTCGTCGAGCCACGCGCGCAACGTCTCGACGAGCTTGTCGCGCGCGCCCGCGCGGAGGTCGTCGAGCGGCGCGAGCGCGCGAGCGGCGAGGTCGGCGGCGAGCGCACCGTCGCCGTGCAGCAGCAACGCCGGGAGATGCTCGTCGCTGAGCAGCGGGCTGGCGGGTGGCAGGAGGTCAAGCTCCTGGAGGCCGAAGGCCGCCTGCGCGCGGGCCAGCGAGCCGGCGGCGCGCTCCAGCGCGACGGTCGGGCCGAGCGCCGCGGGCGTGCCGTTGAGCGCGGCGGTCAGCTCGGCGCGGCGGCCGGGCGCGCCGGGGTCGGGGATGAAGGCGAGCGTCAGCTCGTGGTCGGCGGCGGCGATCGTCTCGCCGCCCAGGCGTGAGGCGAGACGATCGGCATCGGGCGTGCGGACGACGAGGCCGGCGACGGTCGCAGGCCGCGGCCAGATGGCGAGCTGCGCCAGATCGCGCACCTCCTCGGCGCCGGCGTCGTCGCGCGCCAGCAGACGGACGAGCGCGCGACGGCGGCGCTGGCGCTCGGCCAGCGTGGCCGACTGCTCCGCGGCGTAGCCCTCGACCGACTCGGCCGAGATCCGGTCGATGTAGGAGAAGATCGCGGTCGCCAGGCGGTAGAGCGTCTCGGGATCGAAGCCCGCGGCCTGGCCGGCGGCGACGCAGCGCTCCCAGGCCAGGCGCGCGCCGAGGCGGTAGGCGCTGAGCAGCGCGTCCAGCGAGCGGCCGGCGCGCATCTCGCCGCGGCCGAGCGCGACGTAGATGGCGCGGAAGCCGGGATCCTCGTCGGCGGTCGGGTCGATGACCGTCTCGACGAAGCGCCCCAGCGCCTGCTCGACGCCGGCCCGCAGGCCGCGCCCGAACGGCCCCTCGAGCGGGCGCGCGTACTCGGGGACCTCGCGGCCGATCGCGGCGATCATCTCCTCGGCGAGGCCGGGGAGGATCGGACGCAGCGCGTCGCCGAGCGCCGAGGGAAGGGCCTGGTCCATTTAGCACGAGGCTACAGATCCGGGTGCGAGATCATCCGCCATGACGGACATCGGGCACCGAATGAGCGTATTTCGAAACAACTTCGTGCCGCAACGGCAATGCCGTAAGACATCTGAGTCCGGCGCGCTAAGATCATCGAGACCGTTGCAGAAGCAACGACTCGCGGACTCAAAGGATCTCAGCGCCCAATGACCTCTCTCCTCCTCATCCCGCTCGACGACACCGTCGTCTTCCCGACCATGGATGTGACGCTGCCGGTGGACACCGGTGACGACGATCGCGTCCTGCTCGTTCCGCGCCACGAGGGCGAGTACGCCTCCGTCGGCACCATCGCCAAGGTGGCCCAGAAGGTCCGTCTCCCCGGCGGTGGCCACGGCGCGATGCTCGAGGGCATCTCGCGTGGCGTCGCCGGCGCCGCGCACACCGACCACGCCGGGCGCCTGCGCGTCGAGGTCGAGGAGCGCGTCGACGACGTGCCCGTCGACGGCCGCACGCGCGAGATCGAGCGCGAGTACCGCGCCACCGTCGAGGAGATCCTCGAGTTGCGTGGCGACGACGGCCGCATCGCGTCCTGGGTCCGGGCCATCACCGAGCCCGGCGCGCTGGCCGACACCTCCGGCTACGCCCCGGACCTGACCTTCGAGCAGAAGGTCGAGCTGCTGGAGACCGTCGACGTGACGGCTCGCCTGGAGCTGGCGCTGTCGCGTCAGCGTGAGCGCCTGGCCGAGCTGCAGGTGCGCCGCAAGATCCGCGAGGACGTCGAGTCCGGCGCGGCCAAGCAGCAGCGCGAGTACGTCCTGCGCAAGCAGATGGAGTCGATCCGCCGCGAGCTCGGCGAGGACGACGCGACCGTCGGCGAGGACTACCGCACCAAGATCGCCGAAGCCGGCATGCCCGACGAGGTGCGCGAGCAGGCCGAGCGCGAGCTGGCCCGCCTGGAGCGCTCCGGCGAGCAGTCGGGCGAGGCGCAGACGATCCGGACCTACCTGGATTGGCTCGTGTCGGTGCCGTGGAGCGAGCGGTCCGAGGACCAGTTGGATCCGACCCACACCCGCGAGGTGCTGGACGCCGACCACGCCGGCCTGGACGACGTCAAGGACCGCATCGTCGAGTACGTCGCTGTGAAGAAGCTGCGGGAAGAGCGGGGGATCTCCGCCGACAAGCGCAGCGGAGCGATCCTGACCCTGATCGGCCCGCCCGGCACCGGCAAGACCTCGATCGGCGAGTCGATCGCCCGCGCGATGGGCCGTGAGTTCGTGCGCATGTCGCTCGGCGGCGTCCGTGACGAGGCCGAGATCCGGGGCCACCGCCGCACCTACATCGGCGCGCTCCCGGGCCGCCTGGTGCGGGCGCTCAGGGACGCGGGAACCATGAACCCCGTGATCCTGCTCGACGAGGTCGACAAGGTCGGCGCCGACTGGCGCGGCGACCCGTCGGCAGCGTTGTTGGAGGTCTTGGACCCGGCGCAGAACTCCACGTTCCGCGACCACTACCTCGACGTCGAGCTCGACCTCTCAGAGGTCGTGTTCATCGCCACGGCCAACCAGGCCGAGACGATCCCCGGGCCGCTGCTGGACCGCATGGAGGTCATCCGCTTCGACGGCTACACCGTCGACGAGAAGGTCGCCATCGGCCGCGACTACCTGTTCCCGCGCCAGCGGGAGCGCAACGGGCTGCGCGAGGACGAGGTGACCGTCGAGGACGGGATCCTGCGCACGGTGGTCTCCGAGTACACGCGGGAGGCCGGCGTCCGCCAGCTCGAGCGTGAGCTCGGCAAGGTGCTGCGCAAGACGGCGACGCGGATCGCGACGGATGAGTCCATCACGCCTGTGGCGGTTGACATCGAGAGCGTCCGCGACGCCCTCGGGCGCCAGAAGGTGTTCCACGAGGCCGCCCAGCGCACCGCCGTTCCCGGCGTGGCGACAGGATTGAGCGTCACCGGCACCGGCGGCGACGTCCTGTTCATCGAGGCCAACGCCACCAAGTCGTCCAAGCCCGGCCTGCAGCTGACCGGACAGCTGGGCGACGTGATGAAGGAGTCCGCGCGGATCGCGCTGACGTTCGTGCGCGCCCACGCCGAGGAGCTCGGGATCGACCCCGACATCTTCGAGCAGCGTGAGTTCCACGTGCACGTGCCCGCGGGCGCGATCCCGAAGGACGGCCCGAGCGCCGGCATCACGATGACGACGGCGCTGGCCTCCCTGCTCACGGGGCGCCCGGTCAAGCACACGGTCGGTATGACCGGCGAGGTCACGCTGCAGGGCCGCGTGCTCCCGATCGGCGGGCTCAAGCAAAAGGTGCTGGCCGCGCACGCGGCGGGGCTGACCGACGTGATCATCCCCGAGCGCAACCGCGGCGACCTCGACGACGTCCCCGCCGACGTCCGCGAGGCGATGACGTTCCACCCGGTGATGACCGTCGCCGAGGTGTTGGAGCAGGCGCTCGAGCCGGCTCCCAAGGCTGCCGAGTCGCTGGCAAGTTAGTGGTGCAAAAGCGCGTGCGTGTCGGGTCTGCGATGGCGGACCCGGCGCCACGCGCATAGCATCGCCGCAGTGCAACCAGGCGACCCACCGATCCGGGATGTCCCTGGCCCGGGCTCGCGGGCGCTGCCGATTGCCGTCGTCGGCCTCCTGGCCGTGGTGATCGCCGACCTCATCACCGGCGGCACCGCGCTGACGATCATCGCGGTCACGCTGCTGGCTGCCGTGGTCTTCGCGCTGATCCGCGCCCAGCGGACGCTCGCCCACACGGCGCAGACGCTGGTCGTCGAGCGCGACGCCGAGCGGACGGCGCGCCGCCGCGCCGACCTCGTGGCCGCCGTGAGCGAGCTGCTGGAGTCGATGCTCGAGCCGCGGGTGATGGTCGAGCGCCTCACCGAGCTGTTCGTGCCCCAGCTCGGCGACGTCGCCGTCCTCGACCTCCTCCAGCGCGACGGCACGCTGCGTGGTGCAGTCACCGCCGCCGTCGATCCGGCCGTCGCCGACGACCTGCGCCGGCTGCGCGAGGAGCATCCGCTGCAGCTCACGAGCAACCATCCGGTCGCCACCGCGCTGCGCACGCGCGAGCCCGTGCTGCTGCAGAACCTGGCCGACAAGATCCATCACTACACCGCCAGCGCCGAGCACATCGCTCACGTCCTCGGATCCGACTACCAGTCGGTGGTGGTCCTGCCGCTGATCGGCCGCGGAGCGACCTTCGGCACGCTGTCCTTCGTTCGCGGTGCCAGCCGCGAGCCGTTCACCGACGACGAGGTCCAGCTCGGCCGCGACCTCGCCGCCCGTGCCGCCCAGGCCCTCGACAACGCACGGCTCTTCGACGACTTGCGCCGCGCCGAGGGGCGGCTGGAGGCGATCGTCGAGAACCTCGGCGAGGCGATCGCCGCGATCGCGCCCGACGGCAGCCTGCGCTTCGCCAACGGCGCGGCCGCCGAGTTCGCCGGCGTGCCGGACGTTCCCGCGCTCATCGCCCTCGGCAGCGCGGCCCTGCTGCGCCGCTGGATGGTGCTCGACGAGCACGGCGCGGAGATCGCGATGGAGGACCTCCTGGTCGTGCGCGCGCTGGCCGGCGAGACGCCCGGCCCGCGGCTGCATCACGCGGTCGACCGTGAGACCGGCCACGACCGTTGGCTGTTCACCCGCGCCGTGCCCGTGCACGACGAGACCGGGGCGATCGACTTCGTCGTCTGGGTCGGAGAGGACGTGACCGCGGTCAAGCGCCAGGAGGTGCGCGAGCGGCTGCTCTCGAACGCCAGCAAGCTCCTCTCCTCCTCGCTCGACGCCGACGCGACGATCGACAAGGCGGCGTGGGCGGTCGTCCCGGAGCTGGCCGACTGGGCGCGCATCGACCTCCGCGACGAGCGTGGCGCGCTGGTGCAGATGGCGGTCGCCCATCGGGATCTGGAGCGCGTCGAGCTGCTGCACGAGTGGCGTCGCGACTTCCCGCCCGTGGAGTCCGACGACCGCGGGCCGGCCGAGGTCATGCGCACGGGGACGTCGATCGTGTGGGCCGATGTCGATCCCGAGGACGTGGTCCGTTACGCCCAGTCGCCGCGCCACGCGGAGCTGATGCGCATCATCGACACCCGCTCGATGCTGATCGTCCCGATGGTCGTGGGCGACCAGGTGATCGGGACGATGCAGCTCGCGACGACCTCCGAGAGCGGGCGGATGCTCGGCACCGCCGACCTCGAACTGGCCGAAGAGCTCGCGCGGCGCGCGGCCATCGCGGTCGACCACGCGCGCGTGCACGCGGTTCGCACGCACATCGCCACGACGCTGCAGCGGTCGCTGCTGCCGCCACGCCTGCCGGTGATCCCGGGCTTGGAGATCGCGGCGCGCTTCCGCGCGGCGGGCACGGCGACCGAGGTCGGCGGGGACTTCTACGACCTCTTCGAGGCGCGCGAGCGCTGGATGGTCATGATGGGCGACGTCACCGGCAAGGGCCCGGGGGCGGCGGCGATCACCTCACTGGCGCGCTACACGATGCGTACCGCGGCCCAGTACGAGGACGACCCGACCGCGATGCTGCGCCGCCTGAACGCGACGCTCGGCTCCGACCCCGAGCGGCGCCAGATCTGCACCGCGGTCTGCGTCGGCGTGCGGCCACCGACCGAAAACGCGCCGGAGGTCGGGCTGCAGATCGTCTGCGCCGGGCACCCGTCGCCGCTGCTGGTGACGGCCGACGGCGAGGTGCGGCCGGTCGGCCGGCCGGGCACACTGCTCGGCGCCTTTGCCGACGGACGCTGGAGCGTCGCCGACGTCGCGCTGGGGCTCGGCGACGCGCTCGTCCTCTACACCGACGGCGTCACCGACACGCGCGGGCCCGACGGCCGCTTCGGCACCGAGCGCCTGGAGGCGCTGCTGCGCACCATCGGCCCGGCGGACGCCGAGACGATCGCCGGCGGGATCGACGCGGCGCTGCAGGAGTTCGGCGAGCAGCGCGACGACGTCGCCGTCCTGGTGCTGGCGGGAACGGCAGACGGCGCGCCGCAGACGGCCGTCGCCGGCGGCGCGCCCGACACTCGCGCGGCCTGACCTCCGGGCACGGTCAAAAGATTCGTCCGGAACGTGCGGCATGCTCGCGCACGCATCGTTGACCCACCGGGCCAACGGGCGTGGCATGCCGCCTTCGAGGAGGGTCATGGAACGGTCGCTACCGATCTACGCCAGTACCGCCAGCCGCCGTGGCCACGGCCGCGGATGGTCGCGTCGCCGACGCCGCTGGGCGCGCCTCGTGGGCCCGGGTGTCATGGGCTTCGCCGCCGCGCTCGTGGCGCTGCTGGTCGTGGGCGCCGAGCGCCTGGGCTAGCTCTGACTTCCAGCAGTGCCGGCTGCATGCAAAATGCATGGAATGCATGCACAATGCTATCGTCGCTCCATGATCAACGTCCAGGTCCGCGGAGTCCCCGACGACGTCCATCGTCAGCTGAAGTCTCAGGCAGCACTCGCCGGGCAGTCCCTCAACGAGTTCCTCCTGGCACGGATGACCGACATCGCGCGCACGCCGACAGTGCCGCAACTGGCTGAGCGCATCCGCGGACGGGAACGCTACGACGGCCCGTCGAGTGCCGCCGTCATCCGCGCCGCGCGTGACGCCCGTTGATCGTCATCGACGCGTCGGTCCTCACCGACTTCCTCTTAGGCCGCGACAAGGCGACCGAGGCGATCGACCGCGAGCTGGCGGGGCGCGAGCACGATCCCCTGCACGCACCCGAGGTCGTCGAGCCCGAGACACTCAATGCACTACGAAGTCTCGTCAGGGCCAGGGCCGTCACTGACCAGCGCGCAGACGAAGCGGTTGACGATCTCGGCGTGATTCGGCTCATTCGCTACCCGCACGACCCGTTGCGCGCGCGCATCTGGGAGCTCCGCCACAACCTCACCGCGTACGACGCCGCCTATCTGGCACTGACCGAGGCGCTCGACGGCGCGGTCCTCATGACCGGCGACCCCGGTCTCGCGACCAGCGCGCGCGCCGCGCTCGGCGACGATCGCGTGCGGCACGTGTCCTAGACCGTCGCGGGCTCGCGCGGGAGCGGCGGTGGCTCGGCCTCGGCGGCGATGTGCTCGCTGCGCCCGGCTGCCAGGTAGGACCAGATCAGCGCGTTCCAGGTCAGGCAGACCGAGGAGACGTGGAGCCAGACGGTCCAGGACGGGTAATTGAGGATGTGGTACTGGAGCGTTCCGATGGCGCCGGTCAGCGCGACGCAGAGGCAGACGGCGGTCAGGGGACCGGAGAGGTCGCGGGCGCCGCGGATGCGGGCGTAGAGCCAGAGCGCGACGGCGGCGACGCCGAAGACGGCGGCGACGCGGGCGTGGACCATGATCACCGTCTTGAAGGTGTCGTCGCCGAAGATGCCCAGGCGCGAGACGGTGTCGTCGGTGCCCTCGCCGCCGGCGTAAGGGCCCGAAGCGGTCACCGCGGTGCCGACCACGACGACCACGCCGCCCGCGACCGTCAGCGCGCGGGTGAGGCCAACCAGCAGCGCGTCGTGGACCGGCGTCTGCGGTTTGCCGGAGCGCTCACGCACCACGCGCCAGACGAGCGTCATCGCCACGACCAGCGTGGCCATCGAGAGCAGGAAGTGGCTCATGACCGTCACGGGATTGAGGCCGGTGAGGACCGTGATCCCGCCCAGCACGGCCTGGATCAGGACGCCGACGGCGAGCAGCGCGCCGAGAACGGTGAAGTCGCGGCGATAGGGCCGGCGCAGCAGCGCGAAGGCGAGGCAGAGCAGCGCGGCGATCGAGACCGGCGTCGTGATCATCCGGTTGCTGAACTCGATGTAGGCGTGGCCGTTGGACGGCGTCACCGACGTGCCGTTGCAGCGCGGCCACTCCGGGCAGCCCAGACCGGACCCGGTCAGCCGCACCGCGGCGCCGGAAATGACGATGAGGGTGAACAGCACCAGCGCCGACCACGCGGCGTAGGCGTGTACGCGGGGCGAGACGGGCCACCGCTCGCGCAGGCGATCCAGACGGGACATGCGCCCGACAGGATGACAAGTCGAGGCGCCCGGCGGAGCCGCCGGTCAGGAGCGGCCGGGGAGAACGTCTTGGAGCCACCGCGCAAAGGCGGGGCCGTCGACGTCCGGAACCGCGAGCCGGGGCAAGGCGTAGGGGTCGGTGCTCGCGTGCACGAGACCGGGCGCGTTGACGGTGGCGTGCGTGTAGCCGGCGGCGCGGGCGGCGGCCTTGGTGGCGTCGTCGACGTCCACGCCGGGGACGCCGAAGGGGTAGGAGAAGATCGTTGGGCGCTTGGCCTCGCCGAGCCAGGAAGCGAGGTCGCCGGCGCTGCCGGTCAGCTCGCCGGCCCGGACCGGGGCCGGCGCGTGGGCGAGGCTGAGGTGCGTGCGGCCGTGGGCCTGGACGGCGAAGGGGCCGGCCGTGGCGAGCGTGACGAGCTCATCGGGCGTCAGCGGGCGGTCGCGGTCCGGCGGCTGGGGTGCCCCGTCCTGGCCGGCCCAGGCTCGGAGTTGGGCCAGCGCGCCGGCGATCGTCGCGCGGTCGCGGGTGCGCAGCGCGGCGTGCACGTGGCCCCGAACCGCAGCGCGCTCGTCCTGTGTGTGCGGCGCCCAGGCGCGCGCGCCCTCGGGGAGGTCGAGGGTGAGGATGTCGCGGTCGTCGCCCTCGGGGCTGGCCAGCGCCGCATCGACGCCGTCCCACCAGTAGCCGACGCCGGTGGCGATGTGGCTGGTGGAGGCAAAGAGCGTGGCGGGGATGTGTGCCGCGGCCAGCGCCGGCAGGGCATGGACCAAGTTGTCGTGGTAGCCGTCGTCGAAGGTGATGGCCACGGCGTGGGGACCGGCCTCGCCGGCGATGACGGCCTCTAGTGGCGCTGGCGTCCAGCCAGTCGCGAGCGCCTCGAGCTGCTGGGCGAAGTGCGCGGGCGTGACGGCGAGGCCGAGCGGATCGGGGCCGATGTCGGCGACGCGGTGGTAGAGCAGGATCGCGCCGTAGAGGGTGTTAGGTGACGCCGCACGGTGGCGCGTGCGGCGGGAGCGCGTAGCGAGGGCCGGCGCGTCGGCGCGGCCGAGGCGCGGCTCGCGCAGCGCGAACGGCGCCGGGGAGGCGCCGCCGGAGCGCGGTGTGCGCAGCGGGTGCGGCAGCGGCGCCGGGACGTCGGCGCGCAGGCTGGTCGAAGAACGATCGGGTTGGAGGCCGCGGTGGGCGAGCGCCGGGCCGAGGATGGCGCCGGTGCCGGCGGCAGCCCAAGCGGTACGGTCAATCGCGGCGGCGCGGCGCCCCCGTAGGAGATTGATCGCAGCCGACGCCGCAGCACGCGCCACCAGGGCCGCGCCGGTCTGGCGATCGGTGGAGCCAAGGACCGCAGCGCGAGCACCGGTCTGGGCGCGACGGCGCAGGAGCTCGGCGGGGCGCAGCGCGGACAGGTCGCGCATGGCCGACATCCCAGGCGCGGCGACGATCTTCCAGCCCGCATCCTGCAACTCATGCTGCGCGCGACGCTCCTCGCCCACGCTGTCACGCGCGGCCGCGTGTCCGCGTGCAGGGAAGAAGCCACCGACGCCGCGCAGCGCCGCAACGCGGAAGGCGACACTGCCGCCTGGGAACGGCCCGGATCGCTGCGGATCGCCATCGTGCAGGCCGAGCACCTCGGCGTGGCCTGCGTCATCCAGCCACGCGGGTGCGCCGTCCGCCCGCAGGGCCCCACCGGCCACGCCGACCCGCGCATCGGCGAACGCCTCGAGCACCGCCGCACCCCACCCCGGATCAACCCGTACATCATCCTCGACCAAGGCCATGATGTCGCTCTCGGCCGCGAGGTCGAGAGCGCGGTTGCGCGCCGCCGCCCACGCGCCCGGCCGCTCCAGGACGACCGTCAACGCATCCTCGACGCCGGCAGCGCGCAGCGCCGCCACCGCCGGGCCACCATCGGCGCCCGGAGCCACCACGACAACAACGCAGACCCTCACGCCACCACCACTCGTAGCCATCGAGGGACGACGGTGGTCATGGGAGCTCTCGCAGTGCGGTCGCCAGCGCCGTGGCGGTCGCCGACCAGCCAGAGGCGATGTGGGCGAAGCCGGCGCGGGCGCGTTCGGCGCGCAGTGGGAGATCGGCGAGCAGGGCCTCGACCTCGTTGGCGGCGGCGAGCGGCCCGGACGCGAACGACGCGGTCGCGCCGAGCGCGACGCGGGTCGGCGCGTCGTCGGGTGCGACGATCGTCTGGCCGCAGACCAGCATCGCCACGGCGGCCGGCCGCCAGCCGCGGACCGGCGGGGCAAGCGCCACGGTCGCCGAGGCGAAGGCGTGCGCGAGCGCGTCGCCGCCGGGTTCGACGCCCAGAAACGGGAACGGCAGCTCGAGATCCTGGCGCACGCCGCTGACCGCGAACGTCAGGTCGTCGCGGCGCCGGCGCAGCTCAGCCGCGGCGAGCAGGCCGAACGGCTCGTCGCCATGCACCAGCACGAGGTCTTCGCGGCGATGGACTGGGAGCGGCGTGTAGGCGGCGTCAGCACCGCCGGGCAGCGAGCCGTCCAGCCACGGCGGACCGAGCACCTCGATCCCCGCCGTCCACCCCAACCCGACCAACGGCGCCGGCGCGCTCGTCGCCAGCACGGCGCGCGCCCGGACCCCGGCGGCGCGGAGCACCGCGGGCGCCGCCGGCCAGCCGGCCGCGAGGACGACATCGGCGCGCGCAGGGTCATCGCCGTCCGCAACAACCTGGACAACAACACCCTCGCCCTTCAACGCCTGCAACAACTCCGCAGGCACCCCGGCCTCACGCGCCTCGACCTGCCCCGGCCCGAGCACGAGCGCCACATCGAGCCCATCACCAGCTCCCAGCGGGCGATCGGCCAGCGGCGCCGGCCCGACCCGCAGCAGCTCCCCCAGCGCCCACGGCACCGCCGGCGCAACGCCCTCATCGCCCCCGCCGCGCCGGCGTCGCAGCGCCGGCACGGTCAGACCGCCCCGCGGTCGCGGTGGGCGTAGGCGATCGCGGCGCGCAGACCCACGTCGACCTGAGCCGCCGCACGATCCCACGTGCGCTCGGCCCGCAGCGCAGCGCCTTGCACCGCCCGATCGGCACGCAGCGCCGGATCCGCCAGCAACCGCTCCAGCGCGTCGGCGATCGCGATCGGGTCAAGCGGCGCGAAGTCCACCGGCCCGCCGCGGCCGAAGGCGGCGACCACGCTCGGCGCGTCCAGCTCCACACAGGCCAGCCCACAGGAGAGCATCTCCTGGGCGACCAGCGAGTAGTTGGTCATCGACAACACCAACCCGACCGTCGCCTCCGCGTAGACCGCCGGCAGCGCCGGCTCGGGAACGACGCCGAGGTTCTTGTAGGGGAAGTCGACGCCCGGATCGCCACCGTGCCCGAAGAGCCACGCCTCGACCTCCGGGCGCCGGTCGTGCAGCTCGGCCAGCGCGGCCAGCGCGACAGGCACCCCGCGGCGCGGCGTCGTCGAGCGCGCGTAGGCCACCACCACGTTGGAGCGCCGCTGCACCTCCGGCAGCGGTCGGTAGCGCTCGCCGTCGATGCCCAGGTCAAACGGCGTGGCAGGCAACCCGTACAGCTCGCCCATCGTGTCGGCCAGCCACTGGCCCGCGGTGATCGGGTACAGGTCGTGCCGGTAGGAGTCATCGGCCCACGCCCGCTGCACGCTGGTCCCGAAGAACTCCGGCTCGTGGTCCTGCACCAGATACGCGCGCCCCGCCGCCGGCAGCGTGCGCACCCGCGCGACCGTCTGCCAGCCCGTGGCGACCGCCACGTCAGCGCCCGCAAACGCCTCCAGCCCGTACGCGACGCTCGCCGTGAACGGCCCGAACCACGCCCGCAGGTCGCGCACCGCGCCGTCCGCCCCACCAGCGCAGCGCCCGCCTGGGTCGTCGATCCACAGCGAGCACCGGTGCCCGCGGCGCTCCAGCGCGCGCACGAGGTTGGCGATCGTCATGTGCCCACCGCTGCCCTGCTGAAAGAACGGGACGACGAACGCCACGTGCAGGGCCACGCCCTCGGCCGGCGCATCCAGCGCAACGCCCGTGGGCGCGCGCAGCAGCTCTCCCAGCACCCGGGCCTCGACGTACTCGTCGTTGACGAATGGCCCGCTGGCCATCCGCTTCAACCTCGTCTTGATCCCGAGCCCCATCTAGCGGCGCCCCGCCACGGCACGGCGCACGATCTTCAGTGGCCCCTTGGACAGCAGCGACTCGATCCGGCGCATCCGCACCTCCAACCGCTCGTGATCGCGCTCGGCCGATTGATGGCGCTGCATCGTCGTCCGGATGTCAGCGGCCATCGAGGCCGCCGAGCCCGTCGGATCCGGCAACGGCGCCGCCACGATCCGGCCGAGCGCGAGCGCAAGCATCGCGGTCGACTGCTCGGTCGACGGCCACGACCGCGCGGTGCGCAGCGCGCCGACGCGCAGACGGTGCAGCAGCCGGCGGTCGCGCGCCAGCAGGTCGAGCAGCCGCGATGTGCCGCGCTCGTCGTCCCAACTGGTCAGCAGCGCGTTGCGGCCGTCGGAGATGTACTCGTCGTGCCCCGTGACCGGCGTGGTGATGCACGTCGCGCCACAGTGAAAGCCCTCCAGCGGCGGGCCGGCCATCCCTTCCACGCGCGAGAGCTTCAACACCACGTCGGTCTTGGCGTACAACGCGGCCATGCCGGGCGCGTCCAACGGCCCGACGACCTCGTCGGCGCCCGCGGGCACCGGCCCGTGAACCACCGCGCCATCAGCGCAGACGAGCGTCACGTGCGCCGGCTCGCGCATCGCGCCGGCCGCGGCCAGCGCCTCGTCGACGCCCTTGAACGGCACGCCCGGCCGCCCCTCCACGAGCACCCGCAACGGACCGTCGACCCGCGGCGAGGGCGCCGCCTCGCCGGCCGGAGGAGCAAAGACCGACTTGTCAATGCCATTGCGAACGTAGTGCACCAGGAACCCGTTGCGGGTCCCGCGCAGCGCTTCGAGCTGGTCGGCGATCCAGCGCGCCTCGGTGATCATCGCCACCGGCAGCGCATGGGTCATCGCGGCCGCCGCGCGCTCCGCCGTGTCGGCCCCGTAGAAGCGATCCTCCATCGACTGCACGAAGTAGGCGTAGCGTTCGGCAGCCAGCTCGTGGAGCTGCAGCGTCGTCTCCCACCAGGTGGCGACCGCGACGTCGAAGCGCTCGTCGCGCACGCCGTCGAGCTCCAGCACCGGCAGGCCGTCAAGCTCCTCATAGCCGTGCTCGCTGGTGGCGCGGTCGGCGCGCGTGAGCACCAGCACCGCATCGATGCCGTGACGCTCTCGCAGCCGCCGGGCGTGGCCAACGACGACGCCGACGCCGCCGAAGAGATCCAGCGCGGGGACGAGAAACGCGACGCGCATGACGGTCCCTTAGTCCGAGGTGACGGGCGCCTCGAGCTGCGCGAGGCGCGCCTCGAGGTAGGCCAGGTCGCTCTCGCGCCGGCGGGCGTCGGTGCGCTCGGCGTCGAGGTCGGCGGCACGGGCCAGCGCGACCGGGACGAGACGGTCGGCGCCAACGCCGAATGCCAGCAGGTGATGAGCGGGCGCGCGGTCGGCGCCGATCACCATGCTCCCTAGCGGCGCGCTCTCCGCCTCGGCGCCGGCCGGCACGATCGCCGCCGCGCGCACCGGGACCTGCCGAGCGGCGATCGCGCCGGCGGGCAACAGGCGTCGCAGCTCCTCGGCCGCACCGGCCGACCACGCGCTGCGACGGTGCGGGTCGTCCAGCGCGCCGGCGGCGTCGTCGGGCACGCTCAGGACGACCGTCGCGGTCTCCCCCAGCCCGAGCAGCAGCTCGACGGCGGTGGTGAAGTCGGCGAGCTGGTGCAAGACGTCGAAGCAGGTGACGACGATCGGGCCGTCGGTGCCGACCTCGGCGACGGCAGCGCGCACCGCGTCGGCCCCTGAGCCCGAAGACAGGTCTGCCTCAATCGCGGCGACAACCTCGACCCCGACCTCGCGGCGCGCCTCGGCCAGCGCGTCGGGCTCGTGGTCGACCAGCAGCGCGCGCGCGCTGACCGATGCTTCGCGCAGCGCAGCGCCGGCGGCGACGCCGGTCCCGCATCCGAGATCGACCCAGAGCGCGGCGTCGCGCAACAACGGCGCGGCATAGGCGTACCGGAGCTCGGCGTCGACCCGGTCGGCCGGAGCGGTCCCGCGCGTCACACGGGCTTCCCAAGTCGGCATCGCGGGCAGCGTAACGTATGCCCCTCGATGGCTCGTCCCGCCGGCTCGCCCTATCCCGCACCGCCTGAGGGCGCACCGCTGCGCTTGGCGTTCGTCGGCCAGCAGACCTACTTCCGCGCCTGCGCCCTGGACGAAGACTCGGCCCGGATCCGCACGGCGTTCATCGACTACCGCGACGGCCGCGACCCCGACCTCATGCGGGCGCAGTTGGCCGCCTTCGCGCCCCACGCCGTCGTCGTCTTTCGCCCCGAGACCGTCCCGGCCGGGCTGCTGGCCGACCTCGCGGTGCCGATCCTCGGCTTCCTGACCGAGCCGATCTCGCGGGAAAGCAGCGGCGGGGCGCTCCATTGGGACCTCGAAGAGCGCCGCCGCGCGATGGCCAAGCTCGACCGCGCCAACGTCGACCGCCTGATCTCCTTCGACCCGCTGATCGTGCAGACCGTCGACGAGGTCATGGACGTCTGGCGCTCGCTGCCGATCCCGGTCGCCGACCGCCTCTACCGCCCGGTCCAGCGTGTCAACGGCACCCCGCGGATGCTCTTCGTCGGCCGCTCGACCGTGCACCGCGAACGCTTTTTGATCGATGTCAAACACCGCTTTGACTGCCTGCACGTCGCCTTCGGGATCCAGGTCGAGGAGCTCGAGGAGCTGCTCGACGCCCACCAGATCACCTTCAACATCCACAACGAGCCGTACCCGAGCTTCGAGAACCGCGTGCTCTTGCATCTCGCCGCCGGCCATCTGGTCATCTCCGAGCCACTCAGCCCGACGCACGGCCTGGAGCCGGGCTTCGACTTCGTGCAGGTCAGCCATCCCGAGGATCTGCTCGCGGTGGCGACCGAGGCGCGCGCCTTCCCGGACGCCTTTCACCGCATCCGCGTGCGCGGCCGTCAGAAGGCCGAGCTGGTCCGCGCGTCGCGCGTCTGGCCGGCGCTGATGCGCGATCTGCTCGCAGATCTGCAGGCCTTCGGCACGCACCGCGAGGTCGCGGTCAGCGTCCCAGCACGCGCTTGACGCGCGCCACGGCACGCTGACGCGCCAGCCGGACGCGATAGCGCAGCCCGCGCAGCGCCAGCGCGTACTTGATGGCCTTCTGCTCGGCGAGCTGCTCGCGCAGGTCGCGCTCGATCTCCAGGCGCCACTGCGCCTCCTGGCCCTCGCTGGTCACCGACGAGAAGTCCGAGACCAGCCGCCGCCCGGCCGCAGCGACCGACGGCGGCGACTCATCGGCCACGCGACGCAAGGCCATCGCCATCCACTGGGAGGACTGGCGCCAATCCGGCCACGCCGTCGCAGTCCGCAACGCCCCACACCGCAGCTCGTGCAGCAGCCGCCGGTCGCGCGCGAGCAGGTCGAGCGTCCGGGCGGTCCCGCGCAGGTCGTCCCAGCCGACGACCAGGCCATTGACCCCGTGCTCGACGTACTCGTCGTGGCCCGTCACCGCGGTGGTCACGACGGTCGCGCCCATGTGGAAGGCCTCCAGCGGCGGCCCATACATCCCCTCGGCGCGCGAGAGCTTCAGCAGCACGTGGCTGTCGGCGAAGAGCGCCGCCATCTCGCTGTGGCTGAGCCCGCTGACCACGCGATCGACGCCCGGCGGAGGCTCCGTCGGATGGGGCGAGACCCAGGTGACGTGGGCCGGCTCGGCCATCGAGGCGACCGCCGTCAGCGCATCGTCAACGCCCTTGTGGACGTAGCCCCGCGCACCCTCGAGCACGACGCGCAGCGGCTCGCCGTCGGCAGCGATCGGGACCTCCGGCGGCGAGGCGAAGACGTCCTTGGGGATCCCGTTGCGGACGTAGAGCACGCGGTTGCCGGGCTGGTAGTCCTCCAACAACTCAGCTAGCCAGCGCGCCTCGGTGATGAACCGCACGGGCAGCGCGGTGGTCATCGCTGCCGCGAGCTGCTCGGGCGCGCCCGTCGGGTAGGTCGAGTCCTCCAACAGCTGGATGAAGTAGGCGTAGCGCTGTGCGCGCAACGCGAAGAGCGCTGAGGTCGTCTCCCACCAGGTAGCCAGCGCGACGTCCCAATCGATCTCCAGCGCCTCGTCGAGCGTGAGCACCGGCACCTCGCCCAGACCGCGATAGCTCCAGTCGGGGTGCTGCTGGGGGCGCGACAGGACCAGCTGCACGTCCAGGCCGTGATGGCGTCGCAGCTGGGCGGCGTGCTCGACGATCACACCGACCCCGCCCGAGAGCTGGAGATCCTGGAGCACAAACGCGACGCGCACTGGTGACCTATCGTACGGACGCGTGCGCCGCGACGACCTCCCGTACGCCTTGCCCGAGCCTGGCGCGCCGGTGCGCGTGGCGTTCGTCGGCCAGCGCACGTACTTCGAGCCGTGCGCGCTCAGCGCCCCGGCCGGCGGCCTCATCCCGTCGTTCATCGACTATCGCGGCGGCAGCGAGACCGGTCCGCTGCACGACGCGCTCCGCCGCTGCGCGCCGCATGTCGTCGTCGTCTTTCGCCCTGATGCCCTGCCTGCCGGCGCGCTGGACGGCGTCGACGCGCCGGTGCTGGGCGTCCTGACCGAGCCGCTGCCACGCAGCGATCGTGAGCCGCACCCCAACTACGACTACAACCTGGCCGAGCTGGGCCGGATCGACCCCGGCAACGTCGACCGCGTCATCGGCTTCGACCCCTACGGCTGGGACGCGGCGGCGGAGCTGCTGCCGATGTGGCGCTGCCTGCCGCTGCCCGTCGACGACCGGCTCTACCGGACGCCGCGGCCGTCGCACCGGCCGCCGCGGGTCATCTTCATCGGGCATTCGACGATGCACCGCGAGGAGTCGCTGCTCGGGCTCAAGCATGAGTTCGACGTGCGCCACTACGCGCATGCGCTGATGGGCGCCGAGCTGTGCGACACGCTCGGCACGGCGGACGCCGGCATCGCCCTGCACGGCGAGCGCTGGCTCTACTCCTTCGAGAGC
>NZ_DASYJG010000048.1:0-18776 GCF_035996765.1 Baekduia sp. | reverse complement strand
GCGAGCCGGCCCTGCGCTCGGTGGCCGGCTACCTCGAGCGGGCGCGGGCCGCGCTGGGCGTCGAGGAGGGCGAGACGGCCTTGTTCCTGAGCAAGTCCGGGCGGAGACTCTCAACATCGGACGTCAGGCGCCGACTACGGGTTTGGACGCGGAAGGTTGCCATCCCCGGTCGCGTCTCTCCCCACGCTTTGCGTCACTCATTCGCAACCCATCTGCTCGAAGGCGGCGCCGACCTCCGCGTCATCCAGGAGCTGCTCGGCCACGCCAGCATCTCAACGACCCAGATTTACACTCGGGTAGAGTCAGCGCGCCTGCGCGACGCCTATGCGAAAAGCCATCCCAGGGCGTAGGCGACGAGCACCATGGAAACGAACGTCAAGGCCATCGAGCTCAGGGACCTGTGGCGCCGGTACAAGGCGACCGGCGACGTCCAGGCTCGCGAGCGTCTGGTCGTGGCGTACTCGCCGCTCGTCAAGTACGTCTCGGGCCGCATGGCGTCCGGCCTGCCGGCGCACGTCGAGGAGTCCGACCTCATCTCCTACGGGCTGGTCGGCCTGATCAGCGCGATCGAGCGCTTCGATACCACGCGCGAGATCAAGTTCGAGACCTACGCGATCACCCGCATCAAGGGCGCGATCATCGACGAGCTGCGCTCCCTGGACTGGGTGCCGCGCTCCGTCCGCGCCAAGGCGCGCGAGATCGAGAAGGCCAACACCAAGCTCGAGCACCAGCTGCAGCGCGCGCCGACCGACGAGGAGATGTCGGGCGAGCTCGGCGTCAGCGTCGACGACTTCCAGGAGTCGCTGCTGCAGATCTCCAACTCCACGGTCGCAGCGCTGGACGAGCTCTGGACGGTCGGCGACTCCTCGGGCGACGCGGTCTCGCTGCTGGACACCCTGACCGACGAGAACGCGCCGGACCCGGCGGCGGTCATGGACCAGACCGACCTCAAGGATCGCGTGGCCGACGCGATCGCGCGCCTCCCCGAGCGCGAGAAGCTCGTGGTCGCGTTGTACTACTACGAGAACCTCACGCTGCGCGAGATTGGTGAGGTCCTCGGCGTGACCGAGTCGCGCATCTCGCAGCTGCACACGAAGGCCGTCCTTCGCCTTCGGTCGCGTCTGCTCGAGCAAGAGTAGGACCGCCGGCACACCTCGCGGTTGCGAGCTTGTGCGCATCAGCGCTAGGTTCGCTGCAACCCGAACATCAGGCCGCGTGCCTGGGCATGCGGTCTCCGAGGAAAGGAGCCTGGCATGCACAAGGCTGCGGACCGCATCCGCAACGTGGCCCTCGTCGGTCACCGCGGCAGCGGCAAGACCTCGCTGTTCGAGGCGCTGCTCTTCCAGGCGCAGGCCACCACGCGCCTCGGCAGCGTCGCGGACGGCACATCCCTGTCGGATTCTGAGCCTGACGAGCAGGCGCGCGGCATGTCGATCGGCGCCGCGCTGAACTCGTTCGAGTGGCAGGACCGGCGCATCAACCTGCTCGACACGCCCGGTGAGCCGAGCTTCGTGGCCGACGCGCTCGGCGCCCTGCGCGTCTGCGAGTCGGCCGTCTTCGTCGTCAACGCCGTCATGGGCGTCGAGGTCTCGACCGTCCGGCTGTGGGAGCGGGCGACCGAGCTCGACCTCGCGCGCATGGTGTACGTCAACATGCTCGACCGCGAGCGCGCGGACTTCTTCCGCTCGCTGGAGTCCTTGAAGAGCGCTTTCGGGCCGCATGTCGTCGCGGTGGAGATCCCGATCGGCAGCGAGCAGGACGTCCGCGGGGTCATCGACCTCGTCGACATGAAGGCCTATGAGTACAGCGACGTCTCACGCGACAACTGTCAGGAGATTCCGATCCCCGACGACCTGCTCGCCCAGGCCGAGGAGTACCGCGAGAAGTTGATGGACGAGGTCGCCGAGGTCAGCGACACGCTGATGGAGCGCTACCTCGAGGGCACCGAGATCGCCCATGATGAGATCGTCGCCGCGCTCAAGGACGGCACCAACCACGGCGGGCTCTTCCCGGTCGTGTGCGGCGTCGCCACGCGCAACCTCGGGACCAACCGGCTGCTGGACGCGATCGTCGAAGACCTGCCGTCGCCGGTCAAGCATGGGGTCATGGAGGTCGCCGACCACGGTGCGCTGGAGCCGGTCGAGGACAAGGAGCTGTTCGCCTACGTCTTCAAGACGCGCGCCGACACCTTCGCCGGGCGCATCAACCTGTTTCGCGTCTACCAGGGCGTGATGGCTCACGACAGCCACGTGCTCAACACGCGCTCGCATCACAAGGAGCGTGTCGGCCAGCTGCTGCGCTTCAGCGGCAAGGAGACCGAGACGGCCGACGAGTTCGGGCCCGGCGACATCGGCGCGGTGGCCAAGTTGAAGGAGACGCGCGCTGGCGACTGGCTGGCCTCACGCGACGAGCCGATCGCGATGCCGGCGATCAAGCTGCCGGCGCCGGTGATGGCGTTCGCGATCGAGCCGAAGAACAAGGGCGACGAGGAGAAGGTCTTCACCGCGCTGCGGCGGCTGCAGGAGGAGGACCCCACGATCGACCTGCACCGCGACCAGCAGACCGGTGAGGAGATCGTCGCGGGGCTGTCGCAGATGCACGTCGAGGTGATCGTCGACCGCCTGAAGTCGCGCTTCGGGGTCGAGGTGGCGCTCAAGCCGCCGCGCGTGCCCTACCAGGAGTCGATCCGCAAGCCGGCCAAGGCCCACGGGCGCCACAAGAAGCAGACCGGCGGGCGCGGGCAGTTCGGCGACTGCCACATCGAGATCGCCCCGCACGAAGACGACTTCGAGTTCGTCGACGCGATCAAGGGCGGCGTGATTCCGCACGGCTACATTCCGGCCGTCCAGAAGGGCGTGGTGGAGGCGATGGCCCACGGGCCGGTCGCGGGCTATCCGCTCAAGGGCGTCCAGGTCCGGCTGATCGACGGCAGCTACCACGCGGTCGACTCCTCCGAGCACGCGTTCAAGACCGCGGGCGCGATCGCGATGCGCCAGGCGATGGAGCAGGCCGGCGCGGTCCTGCTGGAGCCGATCATGCACGTGACGCTGTCGGTGCCCGAGGACTCGGTCGGCGACGTGATCGGCGACCTGAACTCGCGGCGCGGGCGCCCGCAGGGAATGGAACCGTCTGCCGCAGGCATGACCGAGGTCAAGGCCGAGGTGCCGATGGCCGAGCTGCTCACCTACGCGCCGGACCTGCGCTCGCTCACCGGCGGACAAGGCGACTACACGATGGAGTTCGCGCGCTACGAGGAGGTCCCGGGCCACCTTGCGGCCAAGGTCATCGCGTCGGCCACCCACGAGGAAGAGGCGGTGCGCGCCTAGGCTGACACGACGCATCACGGCTTGCGGTCAGCCGTCGCCGGCGGTCACGTTGCTACCCTCGGCAACGACTTGACCCGCAAGTCGATCACCACCAATCCTGCCGTCATCACGTGTGACGTCTGTGGCCGCACGCTGTTGCGCGGCGAGCACCACGACGTCTTCATCGGCGGCGGCCAGCGCCGTAGCGTCTGCGAGCTCTGCACCGGGCGCGCCGTGCACGAGGGCTGGATCCGCGAGGGCCTCGACGATGTCGTCGCCCGCAGTCGCGAGAACCGACGCGGTGGATCGCTGCTCTCGCGCCTGCGCAGCCGTCGCGCTCCTGAGCTGTCCCCCGACCAATTGCCGAGCGATCCGTTCGCCGCTGACGGTGCCTACGAGCATCCTCCAGAGCCCGCCGGCGGCTATCCGGAGGACGAGTACGTCCTGGAGCCGGAGCCCGCTGAGCCGCGCTACGCCGCGCCTCCAGAGCCGCGGCCCGACCGCGAGCCCGAGGCCGAAGCAGCCGAGCCGACCGACCACACGCTCTATGAGTCGCGCTCGGTGCGCGGCGTGCCGACCAACGCGGAGCTGAAGGTCGCCCGCGCGATGGAGCTCTTCAACGGGTCTCCGCAGGTCCGCACCGTCGCCGGCGTCGCGCGCTCGCTGGGCGCGCCGATCGTCAGCGCGCGGCCGTCGCGCACCGAGGGCAGCGTGGTGACGATCGTCGTCGCGTGGGAGCTCTCCTGGTACCGCTTCGAGGTGGACCTCGGCAACGAGGCGGCGGGCGTTCGCGTCACCGCCCAGGGCTCGGAGCTCTCCGAGCTGGACACGATCGACCAGACGCCCAACGCGGCGGCCGACGACGGCGGTCGCTTGCACCCCGCCGCGTCGCTGGCCTAGGGTTCGCTGCGCCGATGATCTTCTGCGTCGTCCCCGAAGAGCTGGCGCCCGACCTCTACGACCAGCTGTCGTCGTATTACGCCGACGATCCGCACGTCGAGGTCATCATCGACCGCCGCAAGTCCGAGCGCCGCGATGGCCAGGCCGAGAACGGCTCCCACCGCCGCGAGCTCCGCGACCGGCGCCGCTCGCGCGTGCCGGGCGAGTTCCCGCAGCTCGACCCGGAATGAGGCGATGAAGGTCGTCGTCCACGTCGACGGCGGCGCGCGCGGCAACCCGGGCCCGGCCGCTGCGGCGGCTGTCCTGTCGGATGCCGCCGGCGGTCAGGTCATCGACGAGGCCACCGAGTACCTCGGCCACACCACCAACAACGTCGCCGAGTACCGCGGGCTGCTGCTGGGCCTCGCGCGCGCTGCCGCGCTGGGCGCCACAGCGGTCGAGGTCGTCAATGACTCAGAGCTCGTCGCCAAGCAGGTCAACGGCGAGTACAAGGTCAAGCATCCCGACATGAAGGCCTTGCACGCGCAGGCGCTCGAGGCCTTGGCGGGGTTCGAGACCTGGGCGATCCGCAGCGTCCCGCGCTCCAAGAACGCCGATGCCGACGCGCTGGTCAACCAGGCGCTCGACGCGGCGCGTGAGGGATGAGGTCCGGCGGAGGATCCGACTTGAACACGTGCGTCACGATGTTCCGAAGCTCCGGTCGCAGCGACAGCAGCGGCGCCGGATCGCCATCCACCTCGCTGAACATCGCGCTGATCATCTCGCGCGACATCCGTCCAAAGCTGTCCTCGAAGACGTCGGACCACAGCGCGAGCCACGCCGCTCGATCCTCTGAGGGCAGTGATCGCAGCCAGCTTGCAGCCTGGACGAGAGCGAGCGACAGGAGACCTTCCGGGGGCGGTCGATCGTGGTCGCGGATCCACGTTGCGGCGGTCGTGGCCAATCTCGGCTCGAAGCCGGCCACCTCGGTCGCCCAGTTCTCGAGGACCAACGTGGAGTACACCCGGTCCAAGCTCCGCACGCTATCGGCCACATTTGGCTCTTGGTGCTCGATGATCTGCGCCAGCATGCCCGGGCGTATGAGCAGGCGTGCCATCGCTGTGAACCAGGGTTGGTCAGCTGGAGCGACTCCCTCCGCCCCCACGCGCCATCCCTCAGGTGCGTGGGTGAGGATCATGCGCAGCGCGAGTTGGGGATCGTCCATACGCGTCCCGTGGTCGCCCAAGCTGTAGTACACCTCCTCCAGCAGGTGCGGATCGATCGGCTCTCCTGCGCGTGCGGCCGCGAGCGCCTCGACGTACTGCGTGGTCGCCGCGTCGCTGCGACCTGCCTTGTCAAGAACCCGGCCCAGCCATAGGCGGCCCGTGACGGCTCCCTCCGCGCTTCGTCCGTGCTGTTGCTCGATGAGCGAGATCGCCGAGTGGGCGCTGGCAACGGCGTCGTCGAGCCGGCCGATGCGTGAATAGGTGACCGCCAGCCATCTGTGGGCCGCCGCGTGTTCGAGCGGCTGCAGGACCGCGACGCGGACCGGTGAGGCGACGACGGCCTCGAGGAGTCGCGCCGCCCTCAGGTCGTTCTTCGCCTCGTAGGCTTGGACCCCGGCGAGCAGGAGGAGGATGGTGGCCTCGTGGCCTTCTGCGCCCGCAGCGATGATGAGGTCGTTGAACAGCTCCTCGCACAGCTCGCTGGCCTCGGTAGGCCGGTCCGCTTCCACTGCCCAACTCGCGAGCATCCGCTTGGTGTCCAGCGTGTCGGGATGGTGCGGGCCGAGCTGGTCGATGCGCCTTCTGAGCACCGTGGTCGCTCGATTGCGGGCCTCTTCGGGACGGCCGACGCACATCGTGAGGAACGCGCCGGCGTCCTCGATGGCGAGCTGCAGGGCAACCTCGTCTTCCATCCTCGCCACGACCGGACGAATATGCTCGATGAGGTCAAAGTAGTCGACGAAATCCTCCAACCCGGCAATCCAGTTGACGGTCATGAGGGCCAGCGCTGCACGGTCGAGCGTCGCGCTCTGCTCCGGAAGCGCGGCATACGCGGCCAGTAGACCCCCGCGAACCGCGTTCGCGTGACCAGTGGGCGTCGGCGGTTCAGTGCCAACAGCCGAAACTGCCGCTGTGGCGACCTTGCGGATGGCGACCCGGTGAGCGGTCGGGGCAGCGGCAATGCGGCGCTCGAGGACGACGTTGGCCGCTTGCGCGTCTTCCAGCACGCCGATGACGGCAACCTCGGCAGCGATCGCGGCGAGCTGGCTACGCACGCCTCCTGCCGAGTCCTGTCGGTGGTCATCGAGCCAAAGCCGTGCGTCGGCAAGCAACTCGTGCGGATCCCCGCTGGCATAGCGTCGAGCGGTGGTCAGCGGTGCGGCGTCGGTGACGATCGCGTCGACAAGGTACTTCTCAGCGATCGACTGGGGCTCGGCGCCGGCGAGGTAGCGGCGTCGCTCGGCGAGCGAGTACCACTCGCGCAGGAAGCCGACGATCATCTCCAGGCCCTCGCTGTCGGCGCTGCGGTACTGCAAATGATGGCGCAGCATCGGCTCGCGGATCTCGTACCACGTGATCCGTTGATCGGTGCCCGGGATCTTGCTTCGGCGGACCCATCGCGTGGTGAGCAACCGGTTGAGCGAGGTGGTTGCGCTTGCACGGTCAAGCCCGCAGGCATCGGCGAGGTCGGTGGCGGTCCTCATGCCGTTGGCGATGACTTGCACGTTGCCTCCAGCCCGCATCTGCGACGTCCGGCACAACTCCACCACGAGCTTGCGCTCGTTGCGGCCGAGACTTCCGAGACGCTCCTGGTAGTACGGCACCAGCTCATCGAGCAGCGCCGTCGCGAGTGGTACCAGTTCGTCCAGGACCTCGACGGTGAGGCAGCATGCCAACACCATCCAGATGCGTGGTGAGCCGCCCGCCAGATGCGTGACGGCCTGCAGCCGAGCGAACGCGGCCGGTGTCTCGAGGAAGTGGGCGAGCTTCTCGTCGTCGGCCACAAGGGCGAGCCTGCGAAGAAGCTCGGCGCCCTGGGCGATGTCAAGGTCGTCGAGCACCTCCGCGCCGAACGCGCCATACCACGGTTGCGCGTGGTCAGAGACAGCTTCGAACAGCAACGGTGTCGAGGCCAACAACATCACGCGGCCTGACGTCTCGGTGAACGCGCGCAGCCGCCCTTGGTCCGCCGGGCCCAAGTCGTCGAAGATACGGTCGAGGTTCTCGATGACGAGCAACAAGACGCGATCGCCGAGTGCCGAGAGAACGATTGACTCCAGCGCTGTCGCGTCGCGACGTTGCGCGCGCGCTGCGTCGACCAGGTCGGCGACGCGTGCTGGATCGACAGCGGCGAGGCGCTGGATGACGGCAAAGAGCAGGTCCGGGTAGGAGACCACTTCGGGCGCGTCTTCCGGAAGCGTGACGGCCACGACGCGTGACGCGGTCGTCTCATCGGACAGTGCGCGATGGACGACCACACGAAGAAGATGGGTCTTGCCGCTGCCGCGAGGTCCAACGACCAGCACGTGTGGTCGGTCGTCGCTGGTCGCCGCGGCGGCGATGCGTGCGCCGATGCGGTCAATGACATCTTCGCGCCCGACCGTTCTCTCCAGCAACTCGTCGGGGTCGACCACGGTCGGCGTGAAGACGGGGAGGCGTGCCCGGCGTGCGCGGGGATTGGTCATCGACGCAACTCGATCCATGCGCGCCGGATGAGGTCGAAGGCGAAGCGTCGGTGCTCGTCCTCGCGGATGAGGTAGTGATCGTCCTCCAAGCGCTCGAGGACGTCTCGCACTCGTTGATCGTCGACCACCTCGGGGCCGGCGCTCGTGCGGGCTCGCTGAGAGATCGTCACGAGGCTCGCCGGACCTGCGTCGACCGCGACGGCGTCGAGGATCGCATGGGCGAGCGAGGCCTCCGAGCCGTAATACAAAGGCAGTCGATCGCGGTAGTGCCGGAGGTCCCACGGGTCGTCGGGCGCCGTGAGGGCCGCGTGGACCACGTGGTCGACGTCGTCTGGGACGAGGCTGCCACTCGATCTCTGCATCAGGCTCTGCACGATCTTGTGGATGTAGTACGGAACGCCTTCGACGGTGGCCGAGATCCGTTCAGCGATCAGCTCGTCGTGGGGAAGGCCCTGGCCGAAAAGTAGGCAGGTGGCGAGGTACGTCCCGTCAGCGGCGTCCAGAGGACCGAGCTGTGCTCGAGCGGTGTCGTTGAGTACGCCAGACGCTTCACGGATCACGTGGTGGAACCCAACTGAGCCTAAGCACAGCATGCGAAATCCGTCGTGTTCGGAGCGTAGACGGCGCAGGAGATGCAGGGCGGCCGTGCCCCCTTGCGAGCCCGGACCGTGCTCGTTGACGTAGCGTGCGAACAGTGGCAGCTCGTCAAGGATCAGGAGCAGTCGGTCCTCAGCGGCCTTGAGGGCCGCCTCGATGACCTCTTCGAATCGACGACTCTCAGTTGCCCCGTTCAACTGCATTGGGCCAACGGCGACAGTGGTTCGCTTGCGGATCTCCCGCGCGGCGCGCAGCAGCGGTCCATCGAGGCGCTCGAACATGCGCGTAAGCGCTTCTGCGAGCTCATCGACGGTCCGGTATCCCTCGGCGCTGAGGCGGACGACGGTCCAGCCTTGCTCGCGAGCGAGCGGCTCGACGAGGCGAGCGAGGGAGGTCTTGCCCATGCGTCGTTCCCCGGTCAGGACCACGCTCTGTGAGAGCAGCATGGTGAAGACGTCGTCTCGGGCCCGTTCTCGCCCGACGATGTGATCGAGGGAGAGCGTTCCGCCAGCGTTCACAGGGATGGGTCGGATGGCTCGCATGACGGCGACCGTAACACATAACAAACTCGTTAGATAGCGAGCATGTTAGATAGCAGCGATGGGCTCTATTCTGCGATGCGGCGCTGAGGGCAGGTGGGCGGTGAGCGGACCCTCACTAGTGTGGACGGACGACGCCTGTCAGGCGACGGCCACGATCTCCACACCCGCCGCCTCGAGCACGTCGCGCCCGTCGAGGACCGCGTAACCGCGGCGGTAGTAGAGCTTCGCGATGCCCGCGTTGGCGATCAACTTCGCGCACGGGGGACACGGGAAGTCGGTGACGTAGATCGCCGCGCCGGCGGTGGCCCGACCGTCGCGGGCGGCCTGGGCGATCAGCGCGGCCTCGGCGTGCGTGGCGGTCGAGAGCTCGAGCTCGACGCCTTGGGTGAAGTTGCTGCGCGGGTCGCCGGCGGCGTAGGGGGCCAGCTCGTGAGGATGATGGACGTTGGTGGCGGTCGCCACCGTGCCATCGGCGAAGCGCAACGCGGAGCCGACCTGGCGCCACCAGTCGACGCTGCGGGCGGCTGCGCCTTGCGCGGCGTCTTCCAGCTCGGCGACGAGGACGTCCTCGGCGACCGATGCCACCGGCTGCGGGTCGAGCATCTGCACCGTCTTGGTCTTGTCCCAGCGCAGGAAGACCGGGTCATAGCGGACCGCGGCGCGGGGGAAGAACCGCTCGACGACCTGGTAGCTGACGTCCTCGGCGGGGAGGACCAGCGATGGGTCTTGCGCCGCCAGCGCCTCGGCGCCCGCGACGTCGAGCACGGCCACCGAGGACGCGATCCCCCAGCCCGCGATCGCCGTTGCCGCGTCGGTCGCGGGCAGCGCGCGCACGTCCTTGGCCAGCGGCCGGTAGTCGGCGTACAGCTCGGGTCCGATGACGTACAGGGCTCGGTCCTTGGCGTGGCGCTCGAAGAAGCGCCGGTAGCCCTCGTGCAGGACCGGGACGTAGGCGAGGACGACTTCGGTCATCCCCGCCGGATCGTCTCGTCGATCAACCCGGGGAGGATCTGGGCGAGCTTGGGGCCGAGCTTGTCGCCGAGGTTCATGTACATCTGCCGGATGCGCTCTGAGGTCGTCACCGACGCCTGGCGCTCGATGACGGCGATCTCGCCGACGATCTCCCCGAGCTGGGCCAACTCGTCGTCGGTGTAGGAGTGGTCGGCGGTGAGGACCAGGACATCGGGCTCGACCGCCTTGATCAGGCCCCAAGCCGGATCCTCGTCCTGCTTGAGGTAGATGAGGTCGACCGGGCGCTGGTGGGCCAAGAGCTCGAGCCGCTCGTCCTCGGGGACCATCGGCCGGTCGTCGCCCTTGCGCCGGCGGATCTTCGCGTCGCTGTCGACGCCAACCACCAGGATCCCGCCGAGCTCCTTCGCGCGCGCGAGGTACTTGACGTGGCCGAGGTGGATCAGATCGAACGAGCCCGACGTGAGCACGACGCGGTAGTCCAATCCCTTGAGGTGGGACACGGTGCGCGTCATCTCCTCCAGGGATCCGACGAGCCGGTCCTCGAAGTTGACGCCCGGGCTCAGGACGCCGCTGGTCGACATGCGGTGCAGGATAGAGGCGTGCACGGCGGATCGTTCGGGCCTTGAGGGTCCGTCCGCCACGCCCTCCACCATCTTCGGTCCTGCATGCCCAACTACCTGCCCTACGACGAGCGCCGCCCGAGCACCCAGTACCAGGATCTCCTGCGCACGATCCGCGACGACGGCGTGCGGGTCGAGACCAAGCAGGGGGAGGGGGCGCTGGCCGTCGCCGGGGTGCAGATGCGCTTCCCGATGGCCCACGGGGCGGCCGTGATCACCGAGCGCTCGATCGCCGGCTTTGCCAACAAGGCGATCGGCGAGCTGTGCGCGTTCATCAACGGCGCCAGGACGCTGGAGGAGCTGGCGGCGTTCGGCTGCGACTGGTGGGACGCGTGGGCGACGCCGGAGAAGACGGCCGCGCGCGGCCTCGCGCCGGGCGATCTCGGCCCCGGCTCCTACGGCCACGCGTTCAAGAACTTCACCACCAACATCGATGATCCGGAGGACCCGGGCTTCGACCAGCTGCCGCATCTGATCCAGAAGCTCAAGGACCTGCCGCTGGATCGCACGGCGGTGATGAGCCCGTGGATTCCGGTGGCCAACCACCGCGAGGCCGACGTCAAGTCGCGCAACACGATCGCGCCGTGCCACGGCTGGATCCACGCGCTCGTGTTCAACGACCAACTGCACGTGGTCCACAACCAGCGCAGCGGCGACACGCCGATCGGCGTCCCGTCCAACATGGCGCAGTACACCGCGCTGGGGTTGATGATCGAGCAGCTCACGGGCTACGAGTTCGTCGAGTACGTGCACTGGATCCAGTACGCCCACATCTACGCCAACCAGTTCACGGCGGTCGATGAGATCCTGTCGCGCGAGCCGCGCGCGCTGCCGACGCTGCGCCTGACCGAGGCCGGCCGGCGCATCACCGACATCCATGACTTCCGGGCCGAGCACTTCATGTTGGAGGACTACGACCCGCACCCGGCGATCCGCGACATCCCGGTGTTGACCTGATGGGGGTGTCGCTTGTGGTGGCCTACGCGTGCAACGGGGTGATCGGGCGTGACGGTGGCCTGCCGTGGCACCTGCCGAGCGACATGCGGCACTTCCGCGAGTTGACGACGGGCGGCACGGTGGTCATGGGGCGCAAGACCTATGCCTCGATCCCGGACAAGTTCCGGCCGCTGCCGGGGCGGCGCAACATCGTGTTGAGCCGGGATGCGGCGTTTGTCGCGTTGGGCGCCGAGGTGTTCCCAAGCTTGGCGGCGGCGCTGGATGCCTGCGGGTGGGACTGCTTTGTCATCGGAGGTGGCGCGACGTACGGCGAGGCGCTGCCGCACGCTGAGCGGGTGTACGCGACCGAGGTCGCCTCGGACGTCGAGGGGGACACCGTGTTCGCGCCGCTGTCTGACGCTGAATGGGCCTGCGTGAGCAGCGGCGAGCCGATCGCCGAGAACGGCCACGAGTTCCGGATCCGGGTCTATGAGCGACGCTGACCGCCTCTATCACCTGCCGGCCGCGCGCAGCGAGGACCAGCGGGCCTACATGGAGGGATTGGAGGCCGCCGGCGTCTGTGTCTTCTGTCCGGAGCATTTCGAGGCCTACCACCGCGAGCCGATCGCGTTCAGCGGCGAGCACTGGTACGTCACCGAGAACGACTATCCGTATGCGGGCGCGGCCGCCCACTACCTGATCGTGCCGCACCGCCACGTGATCTCGTTCGACGAATTGCCCGATGAGGCGGGCGCGGAGCTGTGGGCGATGAAGCGTCGGTTGCGCGAACAGCTGGCGCCGCTGGCCACCGCCACCGTCGAGCGCTCGGGCGACATGCGCTACAACGGCGGCTCGGTCGCGCACCTGCACACGCACTTCGTGGCTTTGAAGGCGTCGCCGGAGGCGACGGTGCGGTTCAAGGTCAGCGAGCTGGGGCCGGACGGCTGAGAACCAGTCGCGTCGGGCTCGGGCGAGAGGGGCGCCGCCTGACGGAGACGGACCTTCATCGTCGTGCCGGCGCGCGCGGCGATCCGGGGGATAGCTGTAGTGCGTGCGGGGCGGGTGCGGGCCTACCCTGGTGATGTGGCTTCCGTGCTGGATGAGGAGCGGCATCGCGGTGGCGGCGTCGTTTCCGCCGCCGGCCGGCCGCGCGCGCTTGTGCGTCGCGTCCACGAGGGACTCCAGCGGCACCGGCGCATCGTCGCCGTGGTGGGCTCGCTTACCGCGGCCGGCGTTCTTGCTTTCGTCCTCGCCGGACACCGCGACGACTTCGCCACGGCACTCTCTCGTGCCTCGCTCGGAGTGCTCGCACTGGCGGCTGCCCTGCAGGTGGTTGCGCTGCTCGCGCGCACCGAGGCGTGGCACCGAACGATCGAGGCCGCTGGCGGCACGGTCGCGCGCCGTCCGTTGTACCGGGCGTCGAGCATGGGCTACGTCGGAAGCCTGCTCAACGCACAGCTTGGGACCGTTGCGCGCATCACGGCGCTGCGGCGCTCCAGCCCCGCCGACGCGCCCGGCGTCGCGACGCTGCTGGCCGCCGAGCTCCCGATCCTGGCGATCGAGGCCGGCCTCGCCGCGCTGACCTCGGTGACGCTGGTCGGCCCGCTCGGCCTGCCGTGGTGGTGCCCGATCATCTTCGTGGCGGTGATCGGTGCGATCACGTTCGGGTTGCGTCATTTGAGCGTACGCGCCGCCCGCCCGCTCTGGCAGGGGCTGACGATCCTGCATCGGCTCAAGGACGGCCGCCGGCTGTTCCTCTTGGTGTTGATCGCGGTCTTCGCGCAGATCGCGCGCAACTGGCTGCTGCTGCACGCCGTCGGCGTGAACGCATCGATCTTCGACGCGATCGCCGTGTTGATTGCCATGGTTGCCATCGGCCAGCTGCCGGTCGGCCCGAGCGTCGGCGCGGGAGCGACCGTGCTCATCTTGGGGCACAACGGCGTGGCCGCCGCAGCAGCCGCCGGCGTCCTGGCAACCGCGACCGGCCTCGTCGGCGGTCTGTCCTTCGCGGCATGGGCCACCGGCGATCGCCTGTGGATGCGGCGTGGACGTTTTGCAGAGCCGGGGCCGAAGCGGGTACAGTCGGCCATCCGGGTTGAACATCAGGTTCAACCATCAGCGCCAGCGCCCGCAGTCGTTGCCTTCACCAGCACCCTCCGCGTCTCGCAGGACATCAACCAACAGGAGGGCCGCTCCATGGCCACCGGCACCGTCAAGTGGTTCAACGACGACAAGGGCTTCGGCTTCATCACCCCCGACGACCAGGGCAAGGACCTGTTCGTCCACCACTCCGGCATCGCCGGCGACGGCTTCAAGTCGCTGGCTGAGGGCGCACGCGTGTCGTATGACGCCGAGCAGGGCCCGAAGGGGCCGGCTGCGGTGAACGTGGCGCCGGCCTAGGTCGACACCAAGCACTTGGAGTTCTCGGCGGCCCCTCTCCAGGTTTGGAGGCGGGCCGCCGTGCGTCCTTGGCTCAGTTGCGCAGCGTCGTCGCCGCGCGCGGGTCCGCGCCGGCGTCGAAGACGAACGTTGAGCCGATCTTGTCGTGCAGGCACTGCTTCCTCGGGTCCCACAGGCACCAGATGGCATCCACGAATCCGTAAATCCCACACGTGATCAGGTTCGGCAGCGACCGGCCAACCGCCTCGCGCAGCAGACCGTTGACGAGGGTCATCGGCTCGCCACTTTGGTGAACGACCCGGAGTCCGGCGACCTGCTTGCCGAGCGTCTGGCCATTGTTGGCTCCCTCACGCATCATCAGCAGCGGGGCGTAGAGCGCGATTGCGGCGAGATACAGAATTCCGACCAGCGCGCTGCCGACGTCGCTGTCGCCGACGGCGAAGACCACCAGCACGAGCGGGATGCCGACCACGAAGCCGTCGATCAGCGCCGCGCCGAACCGCGCGGCGCGTGAGCCGAGCGCAGCATCGCCCAACGAGCTCTGCTGCCAGGTTGGCGGTGGCGCGAACCCGGTCGGTGGTGGTCCCGATGGCGGTGGGGGTGCGGACGGCGGCGGTGGCGTCGAGACGTGATCATCGGGAGGCAGGCTCACAGGACCCTTTCGGTAGCGGCAGTTGGCGGCGGCGCACCTGATCGATGCGCGGCGATCACCCTATTCGTGTGGTCAGATGACTGTGCACCACACTTTGGTCTGGGAACGTCCGCTTTGTGGACTGTCGCTTGATCCGGGCTTGACGCGTGCCGGGGCCCATCGTCTATGGTCATCGATCGAGTGCCGGTGACCGTCCTTCAGCAGGGTCTGCGCACAGACGTCCGGACGGCGACGCTCGTGGCGCTGGCCGCGGCCGCGCCATTTGCCGTTGGCCGGCTGGCAGGCGGTCTGCTGGTTGGTGGCGGAACGGCGCTCAGCGAGCACGTCTGGTGTCCGTTTCGTGCAGCCACGGGGGTTCCGTGTCCGCTCTGCGGCGCGACACGATCGGTGGTCCTCGCCAGCCATGGCGACATGGCCTTCTTGAGTTACAACCCGGTCTGGGTCGTCGTCCTGATCGCCCTTGCCGTCCTTGGCGCACTCGCGGCGCTGGCCGGGCGGAGCCTCCCGCAACCACGGCCAATCGTCGGTCGCATGCTCGTCGGCTCAGTTGTGGCGGTGGCGTGGACCTGCGCCCTTGTGCACCGCCAGGCGATCACCGGCATCTGATCCCGAGTCCAGCAGCGCACGAAGGAGACGCTTTCCCATGGCAGCAACGACCAGCATCGTCCAGGTGCACTCCGCGCAAGAGCTCGAATCGGCGGTGACCAACTACGTCGCACTGGGCTTCGTCGTGAGCAACCGCACGCCCGACTCCGCGGTGATGTACAAGCGCAAGGAGTTCAGCGCGGTCTGGGCCATCGTCGGGCTGGTGTTCTGCTTGCTGCCGCTGCTGATCTACCTCATCGTCTACGCCGTCGAGCGCGATCAGATGGTGGAGATCCGTCTCGCGGGCTCAGGCTCGGGCGCGCCGGCGCAGATGGGGCCAGGTGCGGGCGATCCGCGCATGTCCGACGATCGTCACTACTGGTGGGACGGATCGTCGTGGCGCAGTGCTGAAACGGAGGCACCTCCCGCCGCACGCCGGTCCGACGACGGGCACTACTGGTGGGACGGGACTGAGTGGCGGCGCGTGCCGGAGGGTGAGCCGCCGGCGAGCACGGCGGAGACGGGGCTTTGGGCGCCGCCTGAGCCTGACTGAGGACTGCAGACGTGGCGATCACCATCGAAGTCCGAGAGTGGGGCACGACCGTCAGGAATCGCGCTGAACTGGTCGGGCCGATCGCGTAGATCGACCCGGGCACGCGTGCGTTGGGGTTGGCACGGTCCGTTCGCGACGACCGTGAGGCCGAGCGCTACTGGTCGGTGCGCCAGGGGGCCGCCGGTGGGCGTAGCGCCCCTCCAATCGTCCCAATGAGTCAATCGACGCCGCCATGGAGGCCGAAGAATGGCCGCTTGAACGACGAACACCCTGCGATTTGCAGGGTGTTCGGGGCGAAGCGGCTGAAGAGACTCGAACTCTCGACCTTCTGCATGGCAAGCAGACGCTCTAGCCAACTGAGCTACAGCCGCGTAAGGCGGCAGTCTAGCGAAGGTCTCGGCCTGGAGGGGTTCTCATCTGCGGTGCTTCCGCGCCGTGCGTAGCAAGCCGGTTCATCCCCACGACGCCGCCCCGTCTGCCTCGTCCCACTCTTGCTCCGGATGGTCTTCCGCATACGCTGCGCGCCCATCCCACTTCGCCGCCGACGACGGTCCCGGCATCCGACCGCCGTCGTCCCAGCCGATGCGCAGCGCGATGCCCGCAAGGAGCAGCAGCGCACAAGGCACGCCGACGAGCAGCGCCGTGATCGAGAAGCCGCCGACATCGGCCACGACCGACGCCACCGAGACACCCAGCGGCAGCAGCACCGTCCACCAGCGCGGGACGATCAGGCCGAAGCCGAGGTGGACGACCGCCAGCGCTGCGAGCAGCGGCAGCCAGGGGTCGTCGCCGATCGCGAGTAGCAAGGCGAGGACGACGGCGCCCACCGCGACGGCGTAGGTCGCCACGATCGCGAGGGGCTTGAGCGGTGCGCGCACGCGGCGAAGTATCGAGATCGGCCCGGACGGCGGGTACTCGGGCTCCATCAACCGCCGAGACTGTTGCCGCCGGAGCTGACGCCGGGTGCGTTGACCCGTGAGCCGGGGGGCCTGCCAACGCCGCTCGTCGCTCCCATGTCCGCTGCCGCCTTTGGCGTGTTGACCGCCGGGCTCGGCGCTCCCCCGGAAGCCGGTCCCACATCGCGCGGCAGATACCTTGCCCGTGAGTATGACCTCAGCGGGTTGACCGAGATCGTGTGCCCGTTGATCGACAGTCTGTCCTGCAGTCCAGCGAGCACCGGCAGTGTCACGATCTTGGTGACACGCTCCGGGTCGAGTTGGCATTGGCCCCCGCCCAGCCGCAGGAGGCCGGTGCGCAACACCGTTCCGTCGCGTTGCTGCGGCTTGCGAATGCCAGCCAGTACGTCGACGGCGGCGTCGAGTCTTGCTGGGCTGCTCGCGAGATCGAGACGGTGTGCGTAGTCCCGGACCCGATCGATGTTGCGGTTCCACGCACGTGTCGTCTTGCGCTCGGTGGCACTCAGGACTCGCGGAACCTCGAGCGAGGCGAACATGGCGAGGTCGTGTTCGCCGTCGCGCAGACTGCGCAGCGTGCTCTCCAGCAGCGCGTCACGCTGCGCGAGCGTGGTCTTTGCCTTGTGCAGTCGCCGTGCAAGCCTGCCGGCCTCTTCGGCCCGCTCCTGCTCGTGACGGTTGATTTCGCCGCACACCGTTGCGATCGACTGCTGGTACTGCGGCAAGGAGGCTTGTGCGCTGCCGGAATGCTTGGGGACGACCTCGTCGGCCAAGGTGGCCATGCCGGTCCCGACGCCGACGATCGTCCCCAGTGTGGCCAGCCACACCCGCGCGCGTCGAGACAGGCCACGGAAGCCTCTCCCGGGCGGCGGGTTCGACGGCTGGGAACTCGCGCGATCTCTGGATCGCTGGTTGCGGCGGGCCATGGCGTCCTTTCCTGCCAACTGCCGCGCCTATTAGACACGGGACCGGCTCCGACGTCAATCGTGGTGCTCAGCGGCGAGAAGCGTTGAGGCCGACTGAGTCTGCGCACAGGTCACCATCGGAACCCGCTCGCATCGGCGAGATGCCTGATCTTCAGACTCTCGCGAAAGGCGCCGACCAGAATCGAACTGGTGTAAACGGCTTTGCAGGCCGCTGCGTAGCCACTCCGCCACGGCGCCGGGTGGATACGGAAGGGTAGATGGTCCGTCGGTCGCGCGTCCGGTCGGAGGTTGCCAACGCGTCTGACCAGGACGAACAACGACCCAGGGAGGCCCGCATGCCCAACATCTACGAGCCGGAGTTCGAGGTCGAGCAGGACAGCGAGCCCTACGTCTGGCAGCGCGCGCTCCTCGGCCGCGCCGCCGGCGCCGAGCGCCTTGGCGCGTCGCTGTTCGCCCTCCCGCCGGGCGGGACGACGTTCCCGCTGCACGCCCATCTCCATAACGAGGAGCTCCTGATCGTCGTCGCCGGTGCGCCGACGCTGCGGACCCTCGAGGAGGAGCGGACACTCGCACCTGGCGAGGTCGTCGCCTTCCCCGCAGGCCGCGCGGGCGCCCACCAGTTGCGCAACGACTCCGACCAGCCCGTCTCGCTGCTGATCGTCTCGACGATGGTCGCCCGCCCGAGATCAACCTCTTCCCGGACACCGACGAGATCTGGGTCCGCGACTACATCCCGGGCACCACCGCGCCCGACGGCGCCTTCGACGCCAAAGCACCGCTGCCCCGCGGCGGTTGCTAATCTTCCCGAACCCCAGGGGCGATTAGCTCAGCTGGGAGAGCGCCTGCTCGACAAGCAGGAGGTCACTGGTTCGAGCCCAGTATCGCCCATCGCAGAAGCCCCGCTCCGGCGGGGTTTTTGTGTTTTTCTGGCCAATTCTTCTGGCCAATTCGTCGGTCGAGGCCAGCAAGCCCGATGTGCAGCGCGGCGCAAGCTGTGAGGAGCCACTCGATCACACGGCCTGGACCTACGCGCGCACGATGGGGCGGGGTTGCTGCTGTGCGATCCCGAACCGCGCGGCAGAACCTTTGGCATGGGGACCCACTTGCAAGTAGGTCGAGTCGTTGACGAGCGGACCTCCCATCTCCGAGGCGGCTCCAATGTACGCAGATGCACGCAGATGTACGCGAATGCACGCAATTCCGT
>NZ_DASYJG010000047.1:0-15797 GCF_035996765.1 Baekduia sp. | reverse complement strand
GATATCGAGGGCGACGCTGGCGCGCGCCTCGTCCATCGGCACGACGGAGTGGCCGTAACGGAAGATGCCGACGCGGTCGCCGAGCGCCTGGTCGATGGCCTGGCCGAGCACGATCCCGGTGTCCTCGACGGTGTGGTGCGCGCCGGTCTGCAGGTCTCCGGTGACCTCGACCTGGAGGTCCAGACGGCCGTGGCGCGCCAGGAGGTCGAGCATGTGATCGAGGAAGCCGACGCCCGTCTCGCGGGTCCCGGCGCCATCGCCGTCGAGGCCGAGCGTCAGGCGGACGTCGGTCTCCTTGGTCTGGCGTGTGATCTCGGCGGTGCGCGTCATCCCGAGGGATTCTCGCGCACCCGCATCGACTCCGCGTGCCGGGTGAAGCCCTCGGCCTCCGCGACGGGCACGCCGGCCCGTGCCAGCGCGTCTGCCGCAGGGCCGATTCGGACCACGCTCATGCGTCGCCGGAAGGAGCGCGTCGAGAGCCCGGAGGTAAAGCGCGCGGCGCCGCCGGTGGGCAAGGTGTGGTTCGAGCCGGCCACGTAGTCGCCGAACGCGGTGCCGCTCTCACGGCCCACGAAGACGCAGCCCGCGCTGCGCACCCGGTCGGCAAGCGCCTCGGCGCCGGCGCCGACGAGCTCCAGATGCTCGGGCGCGAAGCCCTCGGCGACAGCGAGCCCCTCCTCGAGGTCGGCGGCCAGGACGACCGCCGCGGCGGCGTCGCCGTCGGGCTCGGCGGCCAGACGCGCGGCGACCGCATCGGCCAGCGGCGCGTCGTCGGTGACCAGCGCGACGACCGTCCCGGCACCATGCTCGGCCTGGGCCAGCAGGTCGACGACGACCAGTTCGGCGTCCACGTCGCCGGTGGCGAGGACCAAGACGTCAGAGGGTCCGGCGAAGCCGTCGATGCCCACGTCGCCTGAGACCTGGCGCTTGGCCTCCTGCACGTAGAGCGAGCCCGGGCCGGCGATGACATCCACGCGCGGAACGCTGTCGGTGCCGTAGGCGAAGGCGGCGATCGCGTGCGCGCCGCCCATGCGCCAGACCTCGTCGGCGCCGCACAGCGCGCAGGCCGCGAGGATCACCGGATGGGCGCCCGGCGCGCAGACGACGACCTCCTCGACGCCGGCGGCGCGAGCGGTCACGACGCCCATCACAACCGTCGACGGGTACGGGTTGCGCCCGCCTGGTGTGTAGACCGCCGCGCGGCGGACTGGCAGGTCGCGGATCGTGACGCTCTGCCCCTGGGGCAGCTCCACCGCCGTGTCGGCGGCCAGCCCGGCCTCGGCGACCGTGCGCACGTTGGCGATCGCGACCTCGAGGCCGGCACGGACCGCGGGATCGAGCTGCGCCAGCGCGGCGTCGAGCTCGGACTGCTCGACCCGGAGAGGGCCAGTGACCCCATCAAAACGCTCCACGTATTCGAGCAATGCCTGCTCACCGCGCGTGCGCACGGAGGCGACGATCTCGCTGACCGTGCCCGACACCGAGACACCGGCGGGCGTCAGCGCGCGCAGCGCATCGGCCGCGGCCCGCGCCTCGGACCCAGCCTCGCCCACGCCGTCGACGGTGAACCGCTCGACGTTCATGCGACGATCGCGCGCATGCGGCGCGTCAGCTCGTCGATGGCGGCCGACTTCAGCTTGTGGGCCACGGGATTGGCGATCAGGCGCGCGGTCGAGGTCATGATCTCCTCGCGGATGACCAGGCCGTTCTCGCGCAGGGTCGTGCCGGTGGCCGTCAGATCGACGATCGCCTCGACCAGACCGGTGAGCGGCGCCAGCTCCACCGACCCCTTGACCTCGACGATCTCGGCCGCCCGGCCGGTCTCCTCGAAGTAACGCGCGGCGATCCTGTAGTACTTGGTCGCGACCCGCATGACGCCCAGGCGCCGCAGGGCCTCGGCAGCCGGGTCGGGTTCGCCGTCGCCGACGGCGACCGTCGCGAAGACCATCCGGCACGGGCCGTAGCCGAGGTCAAGAACCTCGACGACCTCACGCTCGTCTTGCTCGGTCAAGACGTCCTTGCCGGTGATGCCCACGTCGGCGGCGCCGGCCTCGACATAGGTCGGCACGTCGGACGGACGCATGGTGACGATGCCGACGTCGCCGAAGAGCAGCTTGCGGTCGTTGGCACGCACCTCGGCGGTGTCGACGCCGACGGCGTCCAGGAGCTCCAGCGTCTCGCCCATCAGCGCGCCACGCGGAACGGCGATCGTCAGCGCCGGCGTCATGAAGCCCTCTCTTCGCCAGCCAGTGCGAGATGCAGCCGATCGACATGCAGCGCGAAGCCCACCGCCGGCATGGCCCGCCCGAAGCGCCCAAGCAGGTCGTCGTAGCGCCCGCCGCCGCCCAGCGGCTCGCCAAGCGCGGGATCGAGCACGTCGAAGACCGAGCCCGTGTAGTAGCCCAGCCCGCGCGCCAAGCCGAGGTCGAAGACGATCCGCTGCGCGACGTGCTCGGGCAGGTCGACGAAGATCGCGCGCAGGCCGTCGGCCTCGCCACCAGTGATCTCGTCGAGCACCTCGGAGCCGCCACGTAGCTGCGGGACGCGCAGCAGCGCCTCGTCCAGCCCGCGGCTGTCGACCTCGCGCTCCAGACGCACGAAGTCGCGCGCGGCCAGCGCGCCGAGCAGCACGTCGCCGACCTCCTCAGAGATCGCGAACGTCTGCAGCAGCGCCGGGTAGAGCGCGGCGCTGCCCAGCGCGATGCGGTAGCCGACCAGTCCGACGGCATCCAGCGCCTCGCACAGCACGGTCAACGCCTCGACGGTCCCGTCGGGCCCCGGCGCACCGACCAGCTCGATCCCAGCCTGCAGGAACTCGCGCATCTGGCCGCGGTGTGGGCGCACGCCGCGGTAGGCGTGGGCGAAGTAGGAGAAGCGCAGCGGCGGCTGCGCCTGCGCGTAGCGCGTGGCGACGACGCGCGCGATCGGCACCGTCATGTCCGGACGCAGCGCCATCACGTGACCGTGGTCGTCGAAGACCCGGTAGGCGGGATCGACGCCCGTCTCCCCACGCCGCAGGACCTCCTCGAACTCGAAGGTCGGCGTCCAGACCTCGCCGTATTCACGCCGCTCGAAGACCCCGCGCATCGCCTCGGTGATGGCGCGCAGCTCCCGCATCTCGTCGGGCAGGACGTCGCGCGTCCCGTTGGGGATCGGGTGGATCATCGGGCCCGCACCTTATGCGACCAATCGCCACACAAGATGCCCGCCCTGTGACGATGCGGCCTGCTACGCCAGCGCGGGTTGCTCCGCAACCCGTTCGATCGAGGCGCCGAGCTCCCGCAGGCGCTCGTCGATGCGCTCGTAGCCACGGTCGATCTGCCGGATGTTGCCGATCTCGGTCCGCCCCTCGGCACACAGCGCGGCCAGCAGGACCGCCATCCCGGCGCGGATGTCGGGCGACTCCACGCGCGCGGCGCGCAGCCGCCGCGGCCCGGTGACCAGTGCCCGATGCGGGTCGGCGATGAAGATGTTGGCGCCCATCGAGATCAGCTTGTCGCAGAAGAACAGCCGCGATTCGAACATCCACTCGTGGACGAGCACCTCGCCCTCGCTCTGCGTGGCCAGCGCGACGGCGATCGAGGTCAGGTCGGCGGGGAACGCGGGCCACGGCCCATCCTGGACCTTGGAGGTGTGCTCCCCCATGTCGCGCTCGACGACGAGCTTCTGACCGCCCGGGACGAGCACGTCGGCGCCATCGAGCTGCGTCTCCAGCCCGATCCGCTTGAAGACCAGGCGGATCATCCGCAGGTCATCGGGCTCGGTGTCCTTGATGCGGATCTCGCCGCCGGTCATCCCGGCCATCGCCATGAACGAGCCGATCTCGATGTGATCGGGCCCGATGTCGTGCGTCGTCCCCCCGAGGACGTCGGCCCCGGTGACGTGCAGGACGTTGGAGCCGATGCCGCGGATGTCGGCGCCCATCTTGACGAGCATGCGCGCGAGGTCGACGACGTGCGGCTCGCTGGCCGCATTGAAGATCTGGGTCTCGCCCGGCGTCAGCGCAGCGGCCAGCAAGGCGTTCTCGGTGCCCATGACCGACGGCTCGTCCATGAAGACCTCGCCGGCGCGCAGCTTGCCCGCCAGCACCAGGGACGTGTGGTCGTGACGCTCGACGCACGCGCCGAGCGCGCGGAAGGCATCGAGATGGGGATCGAGCCGGCGGCGGCCGATGACGTCGCCGCCGGGCGGCGGCATGTCGGCGCGGCCGAAGCGCGCCAGCAGCGGGCCGGCCAGCAGGAACGAGGCGCGGATGCGCGCCGACAGCCGCGGATCGACGAACGACTCGGCGGTGATCCCCGCAGCGCAGATCGCGACGTCGTGCTCGGCCTTCCACTCCACCGTCGCGCCGAGATGCTCGAGCAGGTCGAGCATCGCCTGCACGTCGCGGATGCGCGGCACATTGCGCACGACGACTTCCTCCGCGGTGAGCGCGGATGCGGCCAGACAGGGCAGGGCGGCGTTCTTGTTGCCGGCGGGAACGACGTTGCCGGACAACGGGATGCCCCCGTCGATGACGAACTTCTCCATGCGATCGAAACGCCCTGACGCGCCTTCGAAGGCCGTTGGCGGACGCTGGGTTAGGGTAACAGCCATGTCGTCGCAGCTTTCGCGGGCGGAGGCCTGGGACCTCCTGTCCGAATGGGTCGAGTCACCGTCACTGCGGAGGCACTGCCTTGCCGTTGAGGCCGCGATGGTCGGCTACGCCCGCAAGCTTGGCGCCGACGAACAGGCCTGGGCGGTCGCCGGGCTGCTGCACGACGCCGACTACGAGCGCTTCTCCGATATGGACGACACGGAGAACGGCCACCCCCGCACCATCTTGAGGTACTTGCGCGAGCGCGACGTCGATCCCGAGATCGTCGACGCGATCGCCGGCCACGCGACGTTCCTCAACGTGCCGCGCGAGAGCGACATGGCCAAGACGCTCTTTGCCGTCGATGAGCTGTCGGGCTTCATCGTCGCCTGCGCCTACGTGCGGCCCGAGGGCATCCACGGAATGACGCCCAAGTCCGTCAAGAAGAAGCTCAAGACCCCGGCCTTCGCCGCCGCGGTCAACCGCGACGAGGTCCGCGAGGGCGCCGAGGCGCTGGGCGTCGACTTCGACGAGCACGTCGCGTTCGTCATCGCCGCGCTCGAGGAGCGCGCCGACGAGCTCGAGCTCCACGGCAAGAGCGCCGAGCCAGACCCTGCCTGAGATGGGCCCGCGCGAGCGCTACGCGCGGGTGCTCCGCGCACCGCACGTGCGCGCGCTGCTGCTGGCCGAGATCCCGATGCGGCTGCCGATCGGGATCAACGGCCTGGCGATCGTCCTCTTCCTGCGCGAGCACACCGGCTCCTATGCGGCGGCGGGCGCCGTGGCCGCGGGGTTTGGGATAGCGCTCGGGCTGAGCTCGCCGCTGCTCGGCCGGATCATCGACCACCGCGGGCTGCGCCAGACCGTCGTGCCGCTGGCGCTGGCCCACGCTGTGGCAATGGGCGCGCTGGTCGCCTGCGGGCTGGCCGATGCGCCCGTCGCCCTGCTGGTCGCACTCGCCGCGGCGGCAGGCGCGTTCATCCCGCCGCTGGGCTCGATCTCGCGCGCCATGTGGCCGCGCCTGCTGCGCGACGAGGACCCCGGCCTGCTGTCGACCGCGCTGGCGATGGAGGGCGTCCTGATCGAGCTCATCTTCGTCGCCGGCCCGCTGCTCACCGCGTTGTTGTCGGCCTTGCTCGACCCGGCCGCGGCGCTGATCCTCTCTCCGGCGCTGTTGTTGGTGGGGTTGGCCCTCTTTTTGATGCAGCCGCCCGTCCGCACGTGGGTGATCTCCGAAGACGCGGGCAGCCACGGGGCGCTGGGCGCCCTGCGCTCACCGGGGATCCAGACGCTCGTGCTCTGCACGCTGCCGATGGGCTTCTGCTTCGGGGCGATGGAGGTGACGCTGCCGGCCTTCAGCGAGGACCACGGCGCGCGCGGGCTGGCGGGCGTCCTGGTCGCGGTGTGGTCGCTGGGCAGCGCGGCCGGCGGCCTGCTTTACGGCGCGTGGCACTGGTCCGGACCGCCGGCGCGCCGCTATGCGCGCCTGGCGGCGCTCTTGCCGATCGGCTACCTGCCGCTGGCGCTCGCGCCCTCGATGGGCGTGATGTACGTGCTCGCCCTGCTGGCCGGGCTGTGCATCGCGCCGACGCTGACGGCCGGCAACCAGATCGCCGGCGACGTCGCGCCGAGCGGCGCCGAGACCGAGGCCTACACCTGGCCGGTCACCTCGCTGGTGGTTGGGCTGGCGATCGGCAACTGGTCGGCGGGCGCGATCGTCGAGGCCGCCGACTGGCAGGCCGCGTTCCTGGTCTCGGCCGGCGGCGCGGCGCTGAGCGCGGTGCTGGCCGCGGCGCGCTGGCGGACGCTGCAGCCGGGTCCGCGCTACGAAGCCGTCTTGTAGCGGCCGCCGCCCTTGGCCCACTCGTGCAGGTGCTCGATGCGGCAGAAGGCGTCGCCGATGCGGTGCTGGCCGCGATGGCGGACGACGAGCACGCGCTCGACCCCGAGCACATCGCCGCAGAGCGCGCAGCGACCGAGCGCGTCGTCGGGGTCGCCGGTCGGGACGATCTGACCCGATGCCCAGACAGTGCCCTGGATGATCCACGGCACGATGTGCTCCAGGCGGCAGAAGACCGCCTTGTGGCCCTCCTCGGGCTCGGCGACGCGAAAGCCGTCGTCGTCGGGGACCGCCGTGCCACACCAGGTGCAGTGCTCGGGCATCGCTGGCACGAGAGTAACCGCGCGCGAGGAGGTCCGCACAACGGGCTACCTTCCAGGGCGTGGCCACCGAACCGCTGACGATCACCATCCTCGAGGGCGACGAGACCGGGCAGGAGTTGCTCGACCAGGCGCTCCGGGTCCTGGACCCCGAGGTCATCGAGCTGCCGATCGAGCTCGAGCGCTACGACCTGTCGCTCGAAAAGCGTCGCGAGACCGGCAACCAGGTCGTCGAGGATGCGGCGACCGCGATGCGCGCCTCGGGCCTCGGGATCAAGGCCGCGACGATCACGCCCGAGGGCAAGGACGACGTCGGCTCGCCCAACCGCATCGTGCGCGAGGGCGTCGACGGCAAGGTCATCATCCGCACCGGCCGGCGCATCCCGGGGATCAACCCCGTCGCCGGCGTGTACCTTCCGATCTCGGTCGTCCGCATGGCCGTCGACGACGCCTACGGCGCCAAGCAGTGGCGTGAAGGCACCGAGGGTGGCGCCGACGAGATCGCCTACCGGACCGAGAAGATCTCGCGGTCGACCTGCAGCGCGGTCGCCGAGTACGCGTTCCGGACCGCGAAGCGGCTGAACGGCAAGGTCTACGGCGGCCCGAAGTGGACGGTCTCCCCCGTCTACGAGGGGATGCTCAAGGAGGAGATGGACGCCGCCGCCGCGCGCCATCCCGACGTCTGGTACCAGCCGGTGCTGATCGACGCGACCTACGCGGGGTTGATCTCGGGCGCCGCGGACTCCCCGCTCGTGATCCCAGCGCTCAACCGCGACGGCGACTGCCTGTCGGATCTCGTCATGCCGATGTTCGGCTCGATCGCCGGAGCCGAGTCGGTGCTGCTCGCCTTCGACGAGGATCTGCGTCCCACGGTCGCGATGGCCGAGGCGCCCCACGGCACCGCGCCCGCGCTCCAGGGGAAGGACATCGCCAACCCGATGGCCATGATCCTGGCCTGCGGCGCGGTCCTCCACTACGCGGCCGAGAAGGGCCACGCCGGCGCCGAGCGCGCCTCGCGCGCGATCTACGAGGCCGTCCTGGAGGCGACCGCGCGCGGCGTCCGCACCCACGACCTCGGCGGCGCGGCCGGGACCACGGAGTTCACCGACGACGTCATCGGGCGCGTGCGCACGAAGATGGACGTCTGGTCCTCGCTGGGCTCCACCGCCTAGCCAACCGCTGACAGTACGGCAGAAATCCGTGCGGCGTAATCCCGCCACGCGTAGCCTGCCCTCCCATGACGAGGACCTTCATCGCGGGCGGTGCAGGGTTCATCGGAAGCCACGTCACGCGGCGGCTTCTGAGCGATCCGGAGCAAGAAGTAGTGGTCTTCGACAACCTGTCATCAGGGACTCGGGCCTACCTCGACGACGTGCTCGACCACGATCGCCTGACGCTCATCGTCGGCGACCTCCAGGACCTCGATGCGACCGTCGCCGCGATCGAGGGCTGCGAGCGTATGTTCCTCTTCGCGGCCAATCCGGACATCGCCAAGGCGGTGACCGAGCCGTCGATCGACTTCTGGCAGGGCAGCTACCTGACCAACAACGCGATCGAGGCCGCCCGCATGGCCGGCGTGCGCAAGATCGTGTACTCCTCGGGCTCCGGCGTCTACGGCGATCGTGGCGAGGAGGCCGTCCGCGAGGACGCCGGCGCGATGCACCCCGTCTCCACCTACGGCGCGAGCAAGCTCGCCTGCGAGGCGCTGATGTCGGCCTACTCGCACATGTTCGGCCTCGACGTCGTCGTCTTCCGCTTCGCCAACGTCGTCGGCCCACGCCAGACCCACGGCGTCACCTACGACTTCGTCCGCCGGCTGCTCGAGGACCCGTCCCACCTCACGATCCTCGGCGACGGCCAGCAGAGCAAGTCCTACATCCACGTCTCCGACGTGGTCGACGCCATGCTGACTCTGGCCAACACTGACCGCCTCCCGTTCGACGTGTTCAACGCGGGGACGTTGGACTACGTAACCGTTCAAGAAATCGCCGACCTTTGTTGTCAGCGCCTCGGCCTCAGCGACGTGGCCTATGAGTTCACCGGCGGCACGCGCGGCTGGAAGGGCGACGTGCCGGTCGTGCGCTTCAGCTCTGACAAGCTCCGCACGCTGGGCTGGACCAACGCCTACACCTCGCGTGAGGCGCTGATCGACTCGATCGACCACAACATCGCCGAAGCCGGTGCGGGAGTGCTGTCCTGACCGCCCTGGCGACAGTCCCCCAGGACCCCGAGCTCGAGCTGCTCGTCCCCGACGACGACGTCCAGGACCCGGTCCTCTCGATCGTCATCCCGGCGCTCAACGAGTCGCTGACGATCCAGGACTTCATCGCGTGGTGCCACGAAGGGCTGACCGACGCGAAGATCAAGGGCGAGATCCTCATCATCGACAGCTCCACCGACGACACGCCGCAGCTGGCGGTCGCCGCCGGGGCACGCGTCCTGCGCACGCCCAAGCGCGGGCTGGGCCGCGCCTACATGGATGCGCTCCCCTACATCCGCGGCGAGTGGATCGTCATGGGCGACGCGGACTGCACCTATGACTTCCGCCGGCTCGCGCCCTTCGTCGAGCGCTTCCAGGCCGGCGATGAGTACGCCATGGGCTCGCGCTGGAAGGGCTCGATCGAGCCCGGCGCCATGCCGCGCCTGCATCAGTACTTCGGCACCCCGTTCACCACGTGGATCCTCAACCGCCTGTACTCCAGCCGGTTCTCAGACATCCACTGCGGCATGCGCGGGATCACGAAGGAGGCGCTGACTCGCATGGACCTGCAGTCGCAGTCCTGGGAGTACGCATCGGAGATGGTCCTCAAGTCGGTGCACTTGCATCTGCGCACCTCCGAGGTGCCGGTGCGCTTCTTCAAGGACCGCGAAGGGCGCGTCAGCCACCACAAGCGCATGGGCTGGTTCTCGCCCTGGCAGGCGGCGTGGATCAACCTGCGCGCGATGTTCATCTACGGGTCGCAGTTCTTCGTCTTCAAGCCCGGCCTGCTCCTGCTCGCGCTCGGCCTGCTGATCACGGTCCCGCTGGCCGGCGGACCGATCTCGGTTGGCCCGGTGGAGCTCTCGCTCTACTGGGCGATGCTCGGCCTCGTGCTGACGCTGATCGGTCTGACCAGCGTGTTGATGGGGGCCGTGGCGCAGGTGCTCTTCGACTACACCGGCGAGGCGAAACGCCGATGGAGCCGGATCCTGCCCTACACGCGCACGGTCCTGCTGTCGGGCGGGGTGTTCGTGGGCGGCATCGCGTTGACGATCCCGTTGGTGGTGTCCTACCTCTCCAACGACTACAGGCTCGGCCAGCCCTCCGACCTGGAGAACCACATGGCGATCACCGGGTTCACCGCGATGCTGAGCGGCTTCCTGCTGTTCGCGTTCACGCTGCTGCTGCACGGCGCGATGGTCGCCACGAGCCGGCGAGACGCACTTGAGCGCTGAGGTCACCACCCGAACGGGCTCCTATGGACAGCACACTGGGTCGACGCCGGTCGATCGCTTCGGGGTCTGGCTGAGCAGCCTGGCCGTGCGTCGCCACGGCGAGTTCACCGGCCGGCGCGTCGCCGATCTCGGCTGTGGCTACAACGCGTCGTTCACGCGCACGCTGCTCGATCAGGCGTCCTCGGCGCTGCTCGTCGACCTCGCGCTGGCCGATGACCTCAAGCGCCACCCGCGCGTGGAGGCCATCGAGGGCTCGCTGGCAGACGTCCTGCCCACGCTCGAGAGCGCGTCGCTGGACACCGTCCTCTGCCTCTCGGTGCTCGAGCACATCTGGGAGCCGCAGGCGGCGCTCATCGAGATCCGGCGCATCCTGGCGCCCGGCGGCATCGCCCTGCTCAACGTGCCGGCCTGGCGCGGCAAGTGGTTCCTCGAGCTCGCGGCCTTCCGGCTGGGCGTCAGCCCGGCCGAGGAGATGGACGATCACAAGTGCTACTACGACCCGCGCGATCTGTGGCCGATGCTCGTGCGCGCCGGGTTTCGCCCCGGCCAGATCCACTGCAAGCGCCACAAGTTCGGACTCAACACCTTCGCGGCGTGCCGCGCGCCGAGGGAGCCAGCATGAGCGACGGCGTCGTCTCCGTCGACAGCGACAACTGGGATCAGCACTGGGATGACTACGCGGGGCGGCCGAGGAGAACCCGGCACAACTCTACCGGCGCCGGGTCGCGTTGAAGCTGCTCGAGGCCGACGGAAGGCCGCGCCGGCTGGTGGACATCGGCAGCGGGCTCGGCGACTTCCTGCTCATAGCCTCTGAGCGCTGGCCGCAGGCCGAGCTGCTCGGCCTCGAACCCAGCGAGGTGGGCGTGCGCCGCTCGCAGGGCAAGGTGCCGCGGTCGCGGTTCATCGCCGGCGACATCATGGCCGACGTCGAGGTCCCTGCCGACCTCGAGCACTGGGCGACCCACGCCGTCTGCTCCGAGGTCCTCGAGCACGTCGACGACGACGTCGCGCTGCTGGCCGCCTCGACCCGGCTCATGGCCCCCGGCTGCCGCCTGGTCGTCACCGTCCCTGGCGGGACGATGTCGGCCTTTGACCGCCACATCGGCCACCGCCGTCACTACACGCCGACGTCGCTGGCGACGGCGCTGCGCCTGGCCGGTTACGAGGTCGAGACAACCGCCGGCGCCGGCTTCCCGTTCTTCAACGTGTACCGCCGCCTGGTGATCGCGCGCGGCGAACGGCTCGTCGAGGACGTCCGCTCCGGCGGCGGCGCGCCGGTCGGCGCCGCGCGCCTTGCCATGGCCGCGTTCCGGCCGCTCTTTCGCCTCAACGCGATGAGCTCGCCGTGGGGCGTGCAGATCATCGGCGTGGCACGCGCACCGCGCTGAGCGCGCTTAGTTGTACTCGTTGCCGATCGCGCCCTGGAACTCGAAGTCGAAGGGCAGCTCGGAGGCGCCGGCTGCGGCCATCGCCTGGCGGGTGTCCTCCGGGCGCTGGGCGTAGATCAGCAGGAACCCGCCGCCGCCGGCCCCGACGAGCTTGCCGCCCAGGGCGCCCGAGCGGCGCGCCAGCGTGTAGAGCGTGTCGATGCGCTCGCCGGTCATGCCCGGTGAACGCCGGCGCTTGTTCTCCCAGTGCTCGTGCATCAGCTCGGCGTAGCTCTCCAGGTCGCCGGACTCCAGCAGGCCGCGGCTGCGCAGGCCCATCTCCTTGGTGCGATGGAGGTTCTCCACCATCTCGTTGTCGCTCGCGGCCGTGCGCGTCACTTGATCGGCCAGGATCTTCGACGCCGACCGCGCCTCGCCGGTGTAGAAGAGCAGCAGGTTGTTGCGCAGCTTGCGCAGCGTAGTCTCTTCAAGCTCGAGCGGCTCGACCTTCACCGTCCCGTCGGCATTGAAGGTGTAGGCGCAGATCCCGCCGTGGGCCGAGACGTACTGGTCCTGCTTGCCCACGGGCTCCTCGAGGATGTCGAGCTCGATCTCACACGCCGCCTCGGCGAGGTCGCCGGGGGTCACCGACTGGCGCTTGGCCAGCGCCAGGCCCTTGATCAGACAGACCGTGAACGCACCCGAGGAGCCCATGCCGGTGCCGGCCGGCACGTCGGCGACGACGGCGATCTCCAGCGGGTTGCCGGTCCAGTGCTTGCGGATCGTCTCGCGGAAGATGGGGTGCTTGATCTCTGCGGGCGTGTCGACCTCTTCGGTCTCGGAGTACTTCATGCGGTACCGCTTCTGAAAGACGGTGTGGGTCAGCATGTAGACGTACTTGTCGATCGACCCGCTCAACAGGTACCCGCCATGCTCGCCGTAGTACGAGGGCAGATCGGTCCCACCACCGCCCAGCGAGATGCGTAGCGGGGCACGGCTGAAGATGACGCTCACGAGTGCGAAGGCTCCTGGTCGAAGACGATGGCGGGCTCGGCCTCAAACCACTCCAGCGTGCGCGCGATCGCGTCGCGGATGGTGAGGGTCGGTGCCCAACCGAGCGAGCGGATCCGCTCGGTGTCGAGGTGGATGAGTGGCGAGTCGCCGGCCCAGCCGCGGTCCCCGCCGGATTTCTGGACCTCCGGCGTCAGTCCCAGGCGCGCGGTGATCGTCGCGACCGACTCGTCGACGGTGACGGTCTCGTCGGTGGCCAGGTTGTAGACGTAGGCCCCGGGGTCGTCGCCGTGGTGGGCAGCGGCCGTGAGCATCGCCTCCACGCAGTCCTGCACGTAGAGGTAGCTCTTGGTCTGCCGGCCGTCGCCGAGGACCTGCAGCCGCGTCGGATCGGCCTTCAACGCGCGGTAGAAGTCGATGACGTGGCCATGCGTGTAACGCTCGCCGAGCACGGAGACAAAGCGGAAGATCAGCCCCGTGAAGCCCAGGCCGTGCGCGTAAGCGCCGATCATGCCCTCCCCCGCCACCTTCGAGGCGCCGTAGAGCGAGGTCTGGATCGGAAACGGACCGTCCTCCCTTGTCGGGACGATCGGCGCGTCGCCGTAGACCGAGCCCGTCGAGGAGAAGCAGATGCGCTTCGCACCCACGGCACGCATGGCCTCCAGCACGTCGGACGTCGCGATCGTGTTCTGCTCGAGGTCGCGCCGCGGGTTCTCGAGGCCGTGGCGTACGTCGGCGTTGGCCTGCAGATGAAAGACCGTGTCGCACCCGTCGATGGCCTCGCCGAGCAGCGCGCCGTCCAGCACGTCGCCTTCGAAGAGCTCGGCACCACGCTGCAGCGCGTCGACGATGAACTCACGCCGGCCGGTCCGGAAGTCGTCGAGAATGGCGACATCGACGCCCTCGTCGAGGAGGCGGTCAGCCACGGTGCTGCCGATGAACCCGGCGCCGCCGGTGATGAGGACGCGCTCCATGCGCGAGACCTAGAGCGTGAAGCCGGCGGCCGCTGCGTCGCGATGGAACATCTGCACCGTCTCCAGCGAGAACTGGTCGAGGTCCTTGCCCAGGCTTCTGACCTTCGGCAGCAGGTCGTGGGTCATGGTGATGATGTGGCAGCCGACCTGGTCGGCCTGAACCAGGTTGAGCACCTCGCGCGGGCTCGCCCAGATGAGCTCGGCGCGCGGCGCGGCCGCCATGATGTCGACCGACCGCTGCATGATCGGGATGGGATCGACGCCGGCGTCGGCGATACGACCCGCGAAGACCGAGATGCACGAGGGCGCGCCATCGGCCACCGCCACCGTGATCAACTCGACCTGCGCCGTGGTGAACAGCGCCGTGACGTTGACCTGCACACCATCTTCTGAGAGCTCGCGCACCAGCGGGGCCATCGAGACCCCAGCCGTCGTCGTGATGGGCACCTTGACGTAGACGTTGGGTCCCCAGGCCGCCAACTTCTTGGCCTGGCGCCGGATCTCGGCCTCATCGTCGGCGAAGACCTCGAAGGACACCGGCTTGTCGCGAATCTGCTCCAGCAGCCGCTGGGCAAAGTCGGCGTAGTCCGTCAGCCCGGCCTTCCACATCAACGTCGGGTTCGTGGTGAAACCCTTGATGAGCGGGTCAGCGGCGAGGCGCAGGATGCTGTCCAGGTCCGCGCCGTCCGCGAAGACCTTCGTCGAGATGCGATCAAGCATGCGTGAAACCTCGCTGGTCTCTGAGTCGGGACAAGACGTCCCTCATCATGAACACGCCGACCCCCCTGTGGGAGAAAGCTTGGGTGCCAGAGCGGCATGCCGCTGCAAGATCGGCTGCAGGATCGGCGCCGAACTTTCCCGCTGTAGAGCCAAATATCGCGCACATTGCGGGGCGAACACCTGTTCTTGCGACGTCCGTCCGACGGACGTTCTAGCTTTGCGAACACATGTTCTCCTCTACCGCAGATCCCCGGCCGGCCAAGCGCTCTCTGCGCGACGCCATCCGGCGTGCCGCCGACCTGGTCGTCGCCTTCGCCACGCTCGCAGATGAGCTGCCGCCGCGCGACCACGCCGACGACCTCGCGGAGGCCCATCCTCACCGCCGTCCGCTCCGCGCGTCCTCACGCGCGGGCCGGCCAGGCGGGGTGCCTTCACGAGCGCACTCCTGCACGACGCCAGTGGCCTCACGCCCGCAGCGTCGCAGCAGGACTTCCAGCGTGCGGTAATTCCTCAGCAGCATCCGCGCCCAGCTGGGAGGCAAGGGCGCCGGAGACATGAACAAGCGAGCGGGCCGCCACCAGGCGGCCCGCGGCGCGCTAAAGACCGCTCGCCGGCAGCCCGAGAACACGAGCAGTTGACGGGAGAAGCGCCTGGAGCGGGCCACCGCCAGCCGGCCCTCGGCCTCCCGGTGGGCCTCTTTGCAGACGCCTGCCGTCCGCAGGCGGGCCCGCGGGCCCACGCCGCCACTCGCCCGCCTACGCGAAGCCAGGCCACAACGACAACGAGCCGCCCCGAAGGGCGGCTCGTGTGACATTAAACCGGCGGCGTCCTACTCTCCCGGGCCCTTGCGAGCCAAGTACCATCGGCGCTGTGGGGCTTAACTGCTCTGTTCGGAATGGGAAGAGGTGTTTCCCCCACGCCAAAGCCACCGGAAATCTACGAGAGATCCCGGCGGCCCCTCAAAACCGCACAGCCCACCACATGTGTAATTCACGACGAAGTAAAAATAAACCGTCAAGCCCTCGAGCCATTAGTACCAGTCTCCTTCACGCGTTACCGCGCGTCCAGATCTGGCCTATCAACCTGGTGGTCTCCCAGGGCTCTTACTCCCTCAAGGGGATGGGAGAGCTCATCTTGAGGCTGGCTTCCCGCTTAGATGCCTTCAGCGGTTATCCAATCCGCACGTAGCTAACCTGCTATGCCGTTGGCACGACAACAGATACACCAGAGGTGCGTTCACCCCGGTCCTCTCGTACTAGGGGCAAATCCTCTCAACTCTCCAACGCCCACGGCAGATAGGGACCGAACTGTCTCACGACGTTCTGAACCCAGCTCGCGTACCGCTTTAATGGGCGAACAGCCCAACCCTTGGGACCTACTTCAGCCCCAGGATGCGACGAGCCGACATCGAGGTGCCAAACCGGGCCGTCGATGTGGACTCTTGGGCCCGATAAGCCTGTTATCCCCGGAGTACCTTTTGTCCGTTGAGCGACGGCGCTTCCACTTGCTACCGCCGGATCACTAAGGCCTGCTTTCGCACCTGCTCGACCTGTC
>NZ_DASYJG010000046.1:0-42428 GCF_035996765.1 Baekduia sp. | reverse complement strand
CTGCCTCATCAGAGCCCCGAGATCGGGCATCCGGCCCTTCCCGAGCTGCTGCATGAGCTTGCGCATCTGGCCGAACTGCTTGACCAGCGCGTTGACCTGCTGGACGTTGGTGCCGGACCCCCGCGCGATGCGCACCCGGCGCCCGCCCTTGATGATCTCCGGGTGCCGGCGCTCCTCGGGGGTCATCGACAGGATGATCGCCTGGATGCGGTCGAACTCGCGCTCGTCGACTCTCATCTTCGACAGCTGGTGGCCGCCGAGGCCGGGCAGCATCCCGAGCAGGTTCTGCAGCGGCCCGAGCTTGCGGATCTGGCGCAGCTGGTCGAGGAAGTCGTCGAGGCCGAACTCCGACTTGCGGATCTTGCGCTCGAGCTCCTTCGCCTGGTCGTCGTCGAACTGCTGCTCGGCCTTCTCGATGAACGAGAGCACGTCGCCCATGCCGAGGATCCGCTGGGCCATTCGGTCCGGGTGGAAGCGCTCGAACTGGTCGAGCTTCTCGCCGGTGGAGGCGAACAGGATCGGCTTGCCGGTGACGGCCTTGACGCTCAGCGCGGCGCCGCCGCGGGCGTCGCCGTCGAGCTTGCTCATCACGACGCCGTCGAACTGCGCGACCTCGGCGAACTGCTCGGCGACGTTGACGGCGTCCTGGCCGGTCATCGCGTCGACGACGAGCAGCACCTGCGTCGGCTTCGTGACGCGCTTGACCTCCGCCAGCTCCTTCATCAGGTCCTCGTCGACGTGCAGGCGGCCGGCGGTGTCGACGATCAGCACGTCCTTGCCCTCGCGCTCGGCGCGCTCGCGGGCCCACTTCGCGATCTCGACCGGGTTCGCGTCCGTGCCTCTCTCGTAGACGTCGGCGCCGACCTGGCCGGCGACCTTGATCAGCTGGTCGACCGCTGCCGGGCGGTAGACGTCGCAGGCGGCGACCGCGACCGAGGAGCCGTGGTGCTCCTTCAGGTAGCGGGCGAGCTTGCCGGTCGCGGTCGTCTTGCCGGAGCCCTGCAGGCCGGCCATCAGGATCACGGTCGGCGGGCTGGACGCGAACACCAGCTCGCGCGAGGCGCCGCCCATCAGCTCGGCCAGCTCCTCGTCGACGATCTTGACGACCTGCTGGCCGGGGTTGAGCTGGCCCAGCACGCCGGCGCCCAGGCAGCGCTCCTTGACCGTGCTCGTGAACTGCTTGACGACCTTGAAGTTGACGTCGGCCTCCAGCAGGGCGAGCCGGATCTCGCGCATGGCCTTGTTGACGTCGTCCTCGGTCAGCGTGCCGCGGCCGCGGACGTCGGACAGGGTCTCCTGGAGCTTCTCGGCAAGGGCGTCGAACACGAGGCCGCTCAGTGTACGGCCCGTGGCGCGGCGCCCGAGGCTGTCTCAGCGCCGCCGGATCACCGTCAGGCCATCACGCACCGTCAGCTGCGTGACGATCACGCGCTCGTCGGCCGCCCAGCGGTCGTTGAGCTGTGCCATCACGCGATCGCTCTCGCTGTCGGGCGCCAGGACGCCGCCGTCGCGCAGTGTGTTGTCGGCCGCGATCAGGCCCGTCGGCGCGAGCTTGGCCAGCGCAGCCTCGTAGTAATCCGGGTAGCCGGTCTTGTCGGCATCGATGAACACCAGGTCGAACGGACCGTCGAGCGCCGCAAGCGACTCCAGCGCCGGCCCGCGCACGATCTCGATGCGATCGGCAAAGGGCGAGGCGTCGATGTGGCGCTGGGCGAAGTCGGCGTTGGTGTCGTCGATCTCCAGCGTCACGACGCGCCCGCCGGGCGGCAGCGCAGCGGCCATCGCCAGTGCGCTGTAGCCCGCATAGGTGCCGACCTCGACGACCAGCTTCGGACGCAGCGCGAAGACGAGCGTCTCCAGCAGCCGGCCGACGACCGGGCCGCTGAGCATCTGCGGGTATGCCAGCTCGGCGGTCGCCTCGGCGTGCAGCCGCTCCATCGACGCCGCGAAGGGCGTGGTGTGGGCGGCCGCGTAGGCCTCGACGTCAGACCGGACGAGGTCCGACATGCGGCGGCTCCTTCTCGGGGTCGGTGCCGGTGCCCGTCAGCGCCTGGGTCGCCTGTGACAGCGCGGCGGTGAACTCCGACGGAATGACCCACACCTTGTTGGCGTCACCCTGGGCGATCTTCGGCAGCATCTGCAGGTACTGGTAGCTGAGCAGCTTGGGGTCGGGGTCGCCCTTGTGGATGGCGTCGAAGACGGTTGCGATGGCCTTGGCCTCGCCCTCGGCGCGCAGCACCTGCGACTCCCGGGCACCCTCGGCGCGCAGGATCTGGGACTGCTTCTCGCCCTCGGCATCGAGGATCTGCGCCTGCTTGGAGCCCTCCGCGGTGAGGATCGCTGCGCGACGGTCGCGCTCGGCGCGCATCTGCTTCTCCATCGCCTCCTGGATGCCCGCCGGCGGGTCGACGGCCTTGAGCTCCACACGGTTGATCCGGATCCCCCACTTGCCCGTCGCCTCGTCGAGGACGATGCGCAACTGCGTGTTGATCTGGTCGCGGCTGGTCAGCGACTGCTCCAGCGTCAGGCCACCGATGACGTTGCGCAGCGTCGTGACCGTCAGCTGCTCGATCGCCTGCAGCGGGTTGGCGACCTCGTAGGACGCCGACTTCGGATCGGTGATCGTGAAGTACAACACCGTGTCGATGTTGACCGTCACGTTGTCCTCGGTGATCACGCCGTTGGGCGGGAAGCTGACGACCTGCTCGCGGAGATCGATCAGCGGCTTCACGCGGTCGATGAACGGCAGGACGATCGTCAGGCCGGGATCGAGCGTGCGGCTGTAGCGGCCGAGACGCTCCACGACGCCGGCACGTGCCTGCGGGATGATGCGGATGGTCTGCGACGCGACGAACAGCGCGAAGAGCAGGATGACGATCAGCGCGATCAGCGCGGCCACGGGGATACCTCCGGTGAGGGGATGCGGGTCACTGCGAAGAAGTTGATGGCCATGGTCATGGTGCGACGAGGGCGGTCGCGCCGCGGATCTCGACGACCTCGACCTTGGTGCCGGCCTCGATGACGATGTGCTCGTCGTAGGCGCGGGCGGTCCAGACCTCACCGTCGAGGCGGACCGAGCCCACACCCTCATCGTTGGCGATGCGATCCAGGACGATCCCGGAGCGGCCGACCAGCGCAGCGGTGCCGGTCCGGATCCGCGGCGGTGTGTGCATGTGGCGCGTGGCGATCGGGCGCACCAGGCCGAAGCACGCCAGCGCCAGCACAGCGAAGACAATCGTCTGGATGGCGCCACCGCCGCCGACCAACGCCGCGAGCATCGCGCCGAAGGCGCCAACCGCAAACGGGGCAAGGAAGAACCCCGCGGTGAGGATCTCCCCCACGGCGGCAAACACCCCGGCGATCAGCCAGATGATCCAAGCGTCCATTCTCCGGCGAGTATCACACGCCGCCGGGATGGCGGAAGCAGAGCCCGTCAGGCGCTGACCAGCGCGCGGGCGAAGTCGTCGGCATCAAACGGACGCAGATCCTCCAGCGCCTCGCCGATCCCGATCAGCTTGACCGGGATGCCTAGCTCGCCGGCGATCGCCAGCGCGATGCCGCCCTTGGCCGTGCCGTCGAGCTTGGTCAGGACGATCCCGTCAACGGGCACCGCCTCCGAGAACAGCTTGGCCTGGCGGACACCGTTCTGGCCGGTCGTTGAGTCGATCGTGAGCAGCGTCTCGTGCGGCGCGTCGGGCATCTGCTTGCCGATCACGCGGCGGATCTTGACCAACTCGTTCATCAACTCGTCCTGGTTGTGCAGGCGTCCGGCGGTATCGATGATGACGACGTCCACCCCGCGCTCACGGCCCTGCTTGACCGCCTCGAAGGCGACCGAGCCGGGGTCGGAGTTCTCGGGGCCGGTGACGATGTCGACGTCGGCGCGGCGCGCCCACTCGGTGAGCTGCTCGACGGCAGCGGCGCGGAACGTGTCGGCGGCGCCGAGCAGGACGGTCTTGCCGAGCTCCTGGCGCAGGTGCCAGGCGAGCTTGCCGATGGTGGTGGTCTTGCCCGTGCCGTTGACGCCGACGGCCATGATCACGGTCGGCTCGTGGCGCAGGTCGATCGTGTCGGTGCCGGTCCTGGCGATGCCGGCCAGCAGCTCGACGAGGCGCTCCTGCAGCGCCGGGCCGCCCTCGACGCTGCCGGCGGTCGCCTCCTGCTCGAGCTGACCGACGACGCCGGCGGTCGTGCGCGCGCCAACGTCGGCCATGATCAGCGCCTCCTCCAGCCGCTCCCACGTCTCGTCGTCGAGCGTGTCGAAGAGCGTCGCCTGGATCTCGGAGGTCAGCGCCTCGCGGGTCTTGGACAGGTTTTGGCGCAGGCGCTTGAAGAAGCCGCCGCGAGATTCGGCCCCACCCACCCGCTCGCCGTCCCCCGCGAGCGTTGAAATGTCACCGGCGTCGCCGGTCAGGAAGAGGTCGCGCCAGTCACGGGCCATGGCGCGCGAAGATAGCGGGGTGATCGAGTCACGAACCGTCCCGTCGGGCGAGCCGCCCGCAACCGACCTCGTCGCCGCCATGGTCGACGAGGTCTCTGAGCTCTATGGCCGCATCGACGTGCCGGGGGCGCCAAGTGCGACGCCGGAGGACTTCTCGCCGGAGCGTGGCGGTGTGTTCTTGGTGGTGTTCGAGGACGGCGTGCCGGTGGCTGGCGGGGGGTTGAAGCGCCTCGACGATGATGCCTGCGAGATCAAGCGCATGTACGTGGTGCCGGAGGCACGTGGGCGCGGGCATGCGTCGCGGTTGTTGCAGGCCTTGGAGGATGAGGCGCGGCGCCTGGGCTACGCGATCGCGCGGCTGGACACCGGCGTGCACCAGCCTGCGGCACAGGCGATGTACGAGCGGGCGGGGTATCTGCCGATCGGGAACTTCAACGCGAATCCGTTCGCAAGCTTCTGGGGCGAGAAGGTCCTGTAGCGCGCCGGGCTAGTAGCGCCCGGAGATGAGGTCCCAGGCGCGGCGCAGCTTGCCCTGCAGGGCGCTCTCGGAGTCTTCTTCGCCGTGGTTCTCGAGCACAGCTGGTGAGGCGGTGGGCTCGGGGAGTTGGTCGATCTCCGCGGCCGGCACGCTCAGGACGACGGCGCGCTCGAAGATGGCGTCGACCTCGGGCGCGTCGACGAAGCGCAGTCCACCGGGGCCTGTGCGCACGTCGATGACGAGGCCGTCGAAGATCTCGGTCCCCTCGTCGGCGAGGACGTGCTCGACCTTGCCGACGGTCTCGCCGTCGCTGGACACCACATCGGTGCCGGGGGTGAGCGTGAGGTATGAGCCGGGTGCGCCGTGGTCCATGGGCTCGGTGCTACCCGGCGGGGCGGGTAGCAAGCGCCCGTGTTTTGGGGTGGTCGTCCGCGGGTGGTGGCTGGCGTGTCGCACCCGTGGCGTTCCGCGCGTTTGTTCTCGGTGGGTGCGCGGCGGGGTTCGGGGGCGGCGAAGGGAGTGAGGAGTGGTGGCGACTCGGAGCGCGGGCTTGTCGTCTCGGGCGCTTGGGCGCGGGGAGTTCGTGGCCACTAAGTGGTCCGGAGCGTTTCGAACCCCATATAGAGACCCCAGGCGACCCGGATCGACGATTCGGCCCCGGACTGAGGATCCGGGTCGAGTTGACGTGTGCTGTGCCGGTCAACTCGACCAGGACCGATCGTGCGCTACGCAAACAAGCACCCGCGGACGACCAACGGCAACGCGCCACGGCCGTCACGCGGACGACCGGCCAACGCAACGAGCTACGAAGCGCCCGCGCCCACCGGCTGCGCCGCCTCCGCATCCGCCACATACTCCTTCGGCATCTTCCGCGACACGATCTTCGAGACGCCGTCGTTGCTCATCGACACCCCATAGAGCGTGTCGGCTGCCTCCATGGTGCGCTTCTGGTGTGTCACGACGATGAACTGCGCGCGGTCAGCATGGGCCTGCAGGAGGTCGAGGTAGCGCGTGATGTTGAGGTCGTCGAGCGCGGCCTCGACCTCGTCAAGGATGTAGAACGGGCACGGCTTGGCCAGGAAGACGCTGAAGAGGAAGGCGACCGCGGTCATCGTCTTCTCGCCGCCGCTGAGCAGCGTCAAGCGCTTCATCGACTTGCCCGCGGGCGTGATCTCGATCTCGACGCCGAGGTCGTCGTCCGGATCGATCCCGCCCTCCGCGGCCTCTGCCTCGGCGTCGGCCGCTGCTTCGACAGCCGCCTCGGCCTCGACCTCCGAGGCGCCGTCGCCGTCGTCGGCTTTCGCGCCGCCGAGCACCGGTCGCGGCGCGTTCTCCTCACGGACCAGCGTCAGCCGCCCGCTGCCGCCGGGAAAGAGCGTCTGCGAGAGCTCCTCGAAGTTCTTGGCCGCGGCCTCGAACGTCTCGGTGAACGTCGTCCGAATCTGGCGGTCCGTGTCGCGGATGAAGGCCTTCAACTCGCGCAGCGCGGTCTCCAGATCGGTGCGCTGGCGCTCGAGCTCATCGACATGCGCGACCGCCTCGTCGTACTCCTGCTTGGCCAGCGGGTTAACCGGCCCGAGCTGCTCGCGGCGCTTGATCAGACGCTCGACGCGCTGGCGCAGCTGCGACGCCTCCTCGGGCTCCAGCGGCTCGTCGCGCGGCTCGGCCGGCAGCTCGAGCTTCTCGGCCAGCGCGGTGAGCTCCAGGACCGCCTCGGCCTCCTGGTCGCGCAGCTGCTGAGCGCGGACCTCGGCGCGCGTGACGAGCTCGTTGCGCTCCCCCAGGCGCTGCTGGATCTCGGCCTCGGACGCGGCGCAGGCGCGGAGCTCGGCGGCGACGCCCTCGCCTTCGGCGCGGTCGGCGGCCAGCGCGGCCTCCATCTCGCGCATCCGCTCCATGACCGCCTCGTGGACGGTCGCCAGGACGTCGGCGACGCGGCCGGCTGCTGGGCCGAGCGCGGTGTCGCGCGCGAGCTGCGCTTCGAGGTGCGCGATCCGCTGCGTGCGCTCCGCCCGCGCCTTGGCGGCCTGCTCGGCGACGCGGCGCTCAGAGGTCAGCTCGCCCTCGAGCTGCGCGCGGCGCACGGCCGCCTCGCCCTGCTCGGGCGCCTTGCGGCGCTCCTCCATCAGCCAGGCGGCCTGACGCTCGGACTCCTTGGCCTCAGCGTAGGCGCGCTCGGCGTCGCGGCGGCCGTGCTCGGCCTCGTCGCGTGAGGCGTCGGCGGCGGCGACGGCCTGGGACGCCGACTCGACGCCCTTGCCCGCCTCGTGCTCGGCCTGAACGTGCACCTCTGCCTGGGCGATCAGCGCGTCACGCTGGTTGCGCATCGCCAAGACGCGCTCGGCCCCGCCCTCGGCGGCTTGCTGAAGCTCACGCGTCGCACCGAGCCAGGCGCGGCCGGCCGCGGTGACCGCCACGCCGGTGAAGGAATCCGGGACGTCGTCGAGGGCGTCGACAAGCCACGCGTCGGCGAGCAACCGGCGGGCGAGCGAGAGTGCGGGCTCGGGACCGCGGACCAGGTCGGTGAAGGGGCGCGCGCCAGGGACCGGCGGGACGGCCTCGGCGGGAGAAGGTTTCGAACCTTCGGCGCTCGTGCCGGTGGCGCCGGTGGCGGAGACCGCACCGATCGGGGAGACAGGATGTGAACCTGCGACCAGCGCGCGGCCACCGTCGCGCTTGGCGCGATCCAGCAGCGCGCCGCCCGCCGCGCGATCCTCGACGACCGCAGCCGACAGCCGCGCACCCAAAGCGGCCGACAGCGCCAGCTCGGCGCCCGCCTCGACCTCCAAGTCATCGCTCAACGACCGCGCACCGCCCGACGGTCCTGCCGCCGACCGCAGGAACTGATTGGCCCGCGCCAGCTCGGCGCCGACCTTGGCCGCCTCGCGCCGCGCGGCCTCGGCCGACGTCTCCGCTGCCCGCCGTGCTTGGCGCGCCAGCTCGCAGGCGGCGTCGGCGTCCGCCAGCGCCGCGCGCTTGGCGTCGACGACCACGCGCAGCTCCTCGACCCGCGCCGCGGCCGCCACGCGCTGCTGCTCCAGCGCCGCCAGCTCGCGCTCCAGCGCGCCCTGGCGGTCCTCGTCCAGCGCCTTGAGCTGCGCCTCGAGCGACTCGATCCTCTCAAGACCGTTCTCATCCGGCTGGTCCTCGGCCGCCTGCAAGCGCAGCGCGCCCAGCTGGCGCTCCCGACCCTCCGCGCGCTCGGCAACCTGCTCGGCCGTCTCGCGCGTGCGCTCCAGGCGCAGCTCGATCCGCTCAGCGGCGCTGCGCGCACGCTCGACGCGCCGCGCCAGCGCCTCACGCTGCTCGGACCGCTGCGCCAGCGCCTCCTCGGCCAGTTGCCTGCGGGCGGCGACCTCACGCAGCTCGCCCTGGGCCTCCTCCCGCGCGGCCTTCGCCGACGTCGCAGTGGCCAGCGCATCGGCCATCTCGGCCCGCCGCGCGCGCACCGTCTCGCGCGCGAGCTCCCACCGCGCCTCGACCGTCTGACGCTCCAGCCGCTCGTGCAGCTCGGCCGCCTCGGCCTGACGCTTCAAGGGCCGCAGGCGCGAGCGGGCCTCGCGCTCAACGTCCAGCGCACGATCCAGATTGTCTTGCGTGCGCTCCAGCTTCAGCTGCGCACGGCGGCGACGCTTGCGGTGCTTGCCCAAGCCCGCCGCCTCCTCGATCAGCAGCCGGCGGTCGCGCGGCTTGGAGGTGACGATCGCCTCGACGCGCCCCTGGGAGACGACGGAGTGCGACTCCTTGCCCAGGCCCGTGTCGGAGAGCACCTCCAGCACATCGACCATCCGGCAGCGCGCGCCGTTGAGCCGGTACTCGCCGTCGCCGTTGCGATCCAGCCGCCGCAGGATCGAGATCTCCCCCACCGGCAGGTCGACCGTCCCGTCGGAGTTGTCCAACACCAACTCGACCTCGGCCGACGAGCGCGCCTGCACCCCGCGGCCGCCGCCGAAGATGACGTCCTGCATCGACTGGCCGCGCACGGCGAGCGGCGACTGCTCGCCCATCGCCCACAGCACGGCGTCGGTGATGTTGGACTTGCCGGAGCCGTTGGGCCCGACGATGACCGACACGCCCTCGCCGAACTCGAGCTTCGTGCGGTCGGGGAAGGACTTGAAGCCCTTCAGGGTCAGCGACTTCAGATGCACCCCCATATCCTGGCGGGTGCCCCGGACGTTCGGTACCGAAGCGTGAACCGTCCGCCCTACGCAGGGCTTTCGGCGGCCTCTTCCGGCTCCAGCGACTCCAACGCCACGCGCGCGGCCTCCTGCTCGGCGTGCTTCTTGGAGCGGCCGGACCCCGTCCCCATGACGTTGCCCTCCACCCCGGCGGCGACCTCGAAGGTGCGGTCGTGCGGCGGGCCGTGCTCGGCGGTCACCGCGTAGACGACGACCTCGCCCCGCTGCGCGAGCCGCTCCTGCAGCGTCGACTTGTAGTCGACGGGATGCTCCAGGGCGTTCTCCAGCTCCGGCGCGAAGGCCTCGACGACCGCCGCGGCGGTGCGCTCGTAGCCCGCGTGCAGGAAGCAGGCGCCGATCACCGCCTCGATGATCGAGGCCAACACACGCTCGGTCTCCATCAGCGCGGTCGTCTGCTCGGCGCCCTCGGGCGCCGCGGCACGCAGCCGCTCGGGAACCCCGAGCCGTTCGGCGACGTTGCGACAAGACGGTCCGGAGACCGTCTGGGCGCGGATCTTCGTCAGGCGCCCGGCGCCGTAGCGCTCGGCCTCCAGCAGCGGGTAGATGTGCGCGGTGATCGCCAGCCCCAGGACGCTGTCGCCCAAGAACGCGAGGCGCGCGTAGGAATCTGAGCGGCGCGCGGTCCACGACGCGTGGGTGAAGACCTGGCGCGCCAGGTCTGCGGGAACCTCGTCGAGCAGTGCGTGCAGCTGGTGCAGCGGAACCGGATCCCGAGCTAGGCCGTGCCGCTGGGCGCGTGGGCGAGGACGAAGTCGACTGCCTGACCCACGGAGAGGATCTGCGCGGCCTGCTCGTCGGTCATCTTCACGCCGTAGGAGTCCTCAAGCTCCTGCACCAGGGTGTAGAGGTCGAGCGAGTCGGCGTCCAGGTCCTCTTTGAAGCGTGTGCCCTCCTCGATCCGGCCGGCGTCGAGCTCGAGCTCGTCGGCGAGATGATTGCGGATCAAGGTGAGGACGGCTTCGCGGGTCATGGCTCTGGTTGCACAGTAGTGCTCGAATCGGACGCAATTGGCGCGGGGGCGGGCGGGGTCCTCAACGCTCCCGCCTCCTCCAGCGCGGCGTGGGTACGACCGACGACGTCGTTGCGCACGCCGCGCGCGGCGAGCAGGATCGCCTGCGAGAAGCCGATGCGCGTGAAACGACCGTGCGGCACGACGCCGAGCTTGCGCAGGCCGAGCAGGTAGGCGCCACCCTGGACCTCGGGGTCGATCTCGGCGCGCAGCGCTTGAAGATCGGCGCGCAGCAGCAGGCCGCCGAGCTTGCCGCGCGTGGAGCCGAGGGCGGCCTCGCGGATCGAGCGCAGCGTCGCCGAGGAGACGCCCTCGATCAACTTCAGCGCGACGTTGCCGGTGAAGCCGTCGGCCACCACGACGTCGGCGACGCCGTCCATGACGACGTTGCCCTCGGTGTTGCCGACGAAGTCGACCAGCGGCGAGGAGGCGGCGCGCTCCTGCAGCAGCTTGTGGGTCTCCTGAACCAGCGGCGTGCCCTTGATCGCCTCGGTGCCGTTGGACAGCAGCGCCACGCGCGGGCGCTGGATGCCCAGGACGGTCGACGCCAGGGCGGCGCCCATGAAGGCGAACTGCACGAGGTGCTCGGGGCGGACCTCGGCGTTGGCGCCGACGTCGAGCAGCGTGACGGGCTGGCGGCCGCCGGGGACGGGCAGCGGAATCGCCAGCGCCGGGCGGTAGATGCCCTGGGCGCGGCGGACGTTGAGCAGGCCCGCGGCGAGCGCGGCGCCGGTCGAGCCGCCGGAGACCAGCGCGTCGGCGCGGCCGTCGGCGACGGCCTTGGCGGCCAGCACGATCGACGCGTTCTTGGTCGACCGCGCGGCGGCGACGGGGTCCGGGACCTTCGCGATCGAGACGGGGGCGTCGACGATCTCGACGAGGCCGTCGGGCGCGTCGATCTCACCGAACTTCTCGGCGGGGCCGAAGAGCAGGGTGCGGACGCCCTGGCGCGCGGCGATCGCGGCGCCGGCGGCAACTTCCGCGGGGCCGAGGTCGGCGCCGTTGGCGTCGACCGCGATGATGATGCGGCGGTCGGCTGCCCCGTCGTCCGGGGAAGCCATCGGCCTAGTGCTCGTGGCCGTGGTGATCGGTGTCAGGCTCAAGGACCTGACGGCCGGCGTAGGTGCCGCACACGGGGCAGACCCGGTGCGGACGGCGCGGGCTGTGGCACTGCGGGCACGCGTTGATCGCGGGCGAGCTGATCTTGTGCTGCGAACGACGCTTGGTCGTGCGGCTGTGCGACTGCTTCTGCTTCGGGACGGCCATGGGCGACGCCGAAGGGTAGCGGACGGCGGACCGCACCGCCGTGCGGGTCCGCGGCGCGTGGTTGACTGCGGCGGCGTGTCTGCGACGGTCATCACCCGCCCGATGTCGCCCGACGACGTCAACGGCGCCGCCGCGGTCGGCACCGCCGCCCTCGAGGTGCTCTACCCGGTCGAGTTCCGCCCCGACGACGCCGCGACGCGCGCCGAGTTCGCCCGGCGCTCGCGGGCCCGGGTCGGTCACATTCGCGACCGCGATCCCGCGGGTGCGTGGGTCGCCGAGCTCGACGGCGAGATCGTCGGGGTGGCGCTCGCGCTGGTGCGCGAAGGCGTCTGGGGCCTCTCGCTCTTCGGTGTCAAGCCCGGGCTCCAGGGCCAGGGCATCGGCGGACCGCTGCTGGCCGGCGCGCTGCGAGCCGCCGAGGGCTGCCGGGCGGCGATCATCCTCAGCTCGTCGGACCCGCGGGCGATGCGCCGCTACTTTCGCGCCGGCTTCCGAGTCCGCCCGTGCCTTGCCGCCGCCGGGGAGCTCAACCGCACACGGATTCCGGCGGGGCTGCGCGCCCGCCCGGGCGATCTGGAGTCCGAGGCCGACCGCGCGACGATCGACGCCGCATCGCGGTTCGTCCGTAGCGCCTCGCACCTCGAGGACGTCGGCGCGATGATCGCCGCGGGCGGCCAGCTCTTCGTCATCGAGGGTGCTGGCTGGGCCGTGGGGCGCGACGGAGCGCCCGCGATCGTCGCCGCGCTCGACGACGAGACGGCGACCGACCTGACCTGGTCCTGCCTGGCCGCCGGCGACGCCGGCGCGCCGACCCACATCGACTTCATCACCCAGGGCAACGACTGGGCGGTCGCCGTCGCGCTCGACGCCGGCCTGTCGCTCACGCCCGACGGCCCGACCTTCGTCCGCGGCGAGCTCGGCCCGCTCGCGCCCTACCTGCCCAGCGGCGCGTATCTCTGAGTCGCGCGCGGGGCGGGTGGGACCGCTCACCCGCGACTAGTTCTCCAGCTTCAGCTCCGACAGCGCCGCCCAGCGCGGGTCGGGCGCCTTCTCGTGGTGGTGCTCGGGACCGGCGTTGTTGAGGTCGATGCCGCACTCTGGGCAGAGCCCGAGGCAGTCGGGGCGACAGAGGATGTTGGCCGGCAGCTCGAGCGCGAGGGCGTCGCGCGTCCAGGCGGCGATGTCGAGGACCTCGCCCGTGACGTAGGGCGAGTCCAGCTCCTCGCCGCTGTTGGGCTGGTCGACCTCGTAGGCGTCGACCTCGAAGGCGGGCGAGGCGGGGTCGAGGCAGCGCATGCACGGCCCGTGCAGCTGGGCGCGCAGGCGCAGCCGCAGGGACCAGCCGCCGCCGGTCATCTTGGAAGCGTCGAGGTGGATGGGGATCGGCGTCGGGCGGACGTCGTAACGCTCGTTGCTCAGCTCGAAGTGGTCGAGCGGGACTTCCAGCTCGAGGTGGCGGGCCTCGCCGGCACGCAGATGCAGGGGGCCCAGGTCGAAGGTGTCGGTACGCGCAGACATCTTGCTCACGAGGGTAGAAGATGGGTCGGTGCGCGCGATGGTGCTGGACAGCCCGAAGACGTCCCTGCGGCTCGCAAACCTCCCGATGCCCGAGCCAGCGCCTGGTCAGGTGCTGTTGAAGGTCCGCGCGTGCGGCGTCTGCCGGACCGACCTGCACCTGCTCGACGGCGAGGTCGAGGCGACGCGCTCACCGCTCGTCCTCGGTCACCAGATCGTCGCCGAGCGGGTCGACACCAGTGAGCGCGTCGGCGTCCCGTGGCTCGGCTGGACCGACGGGACGTGCCGCTACTGCGCCGGCGGCCGGGAGAACCTCTGCGTCGCCGCGCGCTTCACCGGCAAGGACCTCGACGGCGGCTATGCGGAGTACGCGATCGCCGACGAGCGCTTCTGCCTGCCGCTGCCCGACGCGATCGATGACGTCCACGCGGCGCCGTTGCTGTGCGCCGCGCTGATCGGCCTGCGAACGCTGCGGGCGGGCGGCGACCCGGCGCGCGTCGGGATCTATGGCTTCGGCAACGCCGCGCACCTGATCTGCCAGATCGCGGTCTGGGAAGGGCGCGAGGTGTACGCCTTCACGCGCCCGGGCGATACGCGGATGCAGGAGTTCGCGCGGGCGCAGGGTGCGATCTGGGCCGGCGGGACCGACGAGCGCCCCGAGGTCGAGCTCGACGCCGCGCTGATCTTCGCGCCAGCAGGCGAGCTCGTCCCGCTCGCGCTGCGTGCCGTCCGGCCGGGTGGGATCGTGGTCTGCGGCGGCATCCACATGAGCGACATCCCCTCCTTCCCCTACGCCGACCTCTGGGGCGAGCGCTCGCTGCGCTCGGTCGCCAACCTCACGCGCGCCGACGGCCACGAACTGCTCGCGCTCGCGACGCGCGTGCCGCTGCGCCCGCAGGTGACGACCTACGCGCTCGAGGACGCGCAGCGCGCGCTCGACGACCTCCGCTCCGGCGCCCTGGAAGGCGCCGCGGTCATCGTCCCGTAGGACTACGAGTTCGCCGGCTCTCCGTCGGTCGCCAGCTCTCGTTTCAGGACCTTGCCGGTCGCGTTGCGCGGCAGCTCCTCGAGGAACACGATCTCGCGCGGCACCTTGTAGGAGGCGAGGTTCGACTTGATGTAGGCCTTCAGCTCGTCCTCCGACGCAGCCCCGTCAGCGCCGAGCACGACGAACGCCTTCAGCCGCTGGCCGAACTTCGGATCGTCGACGCCGACCACCGCGGCCTCCTCGACCGCGTCGTGGTGGCTCAGGAGGTCCTCGACCTCGCGCGGGAAGACGTTCTCGCCGCCGGAGACGATCATCTCGTCGTCGCGACCGTCGACGAACAGGCGGCCGCCGGCGTCGAAGTGGCCGACGTCGCCGGTCGACATCAGGCCGTCGATGATCGCCTTGTTGCCGCCGCCGGTGTAGCCGTCGAAGACGAGCTCGTTGCCAACGAAGATGCGGCCGGTCTCGCCGCCGGGGACCTCGCGGCCGTCGTCGTCGAGCAGCTTGACCACGGTCCCGAACGGCGGGCAGCCGGCGGTGCCGGGCGCGGCGCGCAGATCGCCGGGCTGGGCGATCGTCGCCCACGCGACCTCGGTCGACCCGTACAGGTTGTAGAGCACGTCGCCGAAGCGATCCATGACCTCGTTGGCCAAGGGGCCGGGCAAGGCCGAGCCGCTGGCGCCGATGATCCGCAGCGAGCGCGTGTCGTAGCGGGCGATCGTCTCGGGCGGCAGCTCGAGGATCCGCGACAACATGACCGGCACCACGGCGAGCGTCGTGCACCCGTGCTGGGCGATCGCGCTGAGCGTCCCCTCGGGGTCGAACCTGCGACGCAGGACGAGCTGGCCGCCGAGCGCCATCCCGAGCGTGAAGTGCGCAAAGCCCCAGGAGTGGAACATCGGCGCGGCGACCATCCACGGCTCCTCGGAGCGCAGCGGGATCTTCGACAGGAAGCCGGCGGCCGGCAGCAGCGACTTGGGCTGGCTGCGGTTGGCGCCCTTCGGCGTGCCGGTCGTGCCGCTGGTCAGGATCACCACGCGGCCCTTCTCGGCCGGCGGGACGAGGTCGGCGGTGTCGCCGCGCGCGATCAGGTCCTCCAACAACGGATCGTCGGAGGGGCGGGTGGGAGGGCCCGTGTCACCGTCGAACCAGGCGACGAAGCGCTTGCGCCGCTTGCCCGCCTCCTGCACCAGCTCGGCGAACTCTTGGTCGTAGACCAGCGCCTTGGGCTTCTCGCGCTTGCAGACGTCGGTGATCTGCGGGCCCGCGAACATCGTGTTGAGGTACAACGCGTTGGCGCCGAGCTTGGAGCACGCCACCGTCGCGTCGATGAAGCCGCGGTGGTTGCGACAGAGGATCGCCACGCCGTCGCCCTCGCCGATGCCCAGGTCGCTCCACGCGTTGGCCAGCGCGTTGGTGCGCTCGTGGATCTCTTTGAAGGTCAGCGTCCCCAGCTCGTCGACGATCCCGATCTTGTCGGGCCGCCGTGCGGCGGAGACCGAGTAACCGGCCGCGGGCGTCGGGCCCCAGCGCAACATCGTCGAGGCCATGTGGACGACCTTGTCGGGCCGCATGGGCGCGATGACGCCGGCTTCGGCGAGGACCTTGACGGCCTGCGCGCGGTTGCCGATCAGGTCAAAGACGTGCTGCACCTGAGACATTGCGTGGGAATATGGCACTAACGGGACTCCTCGTGGTGATACGCCATGACGCCTGGCGTTCAGGGCAGGGTCAGGTCGCCCGGAACGTCGCCTCGCTCGATGAGCCCGCGGATGTCGGCTGCGCGCCGCGGGTTCAGGAAGACATGGCGCTGTCCCACGCTCGGCTTCTCGACCAGCAATCCTGAGAGCAGCAACGCTTCTCCCACCTCCTCGGCCAGCGCGCGGTCGTTGCCGGCAAAGCCGCGGGCGAGGTGCGTGAAGGCGGTGTGGTACCCACCCCACTTGCCCATCCCGTCGAGCCGCTGAAGGATCCGGCGGGCCACGCGGCGCGAGGGATCCGGGTCATCGTGCGGACGCGCGACGCCGTCATGGTCGGCAGCATCGAGGACGGCGAGGATCGCGTCCTCGTGCTCGGTCTGCGCGGCGTGGTCGGCCGGCCGGCCACCGAGCCGTGCGATCTCCAGCGCGACGCGCAGCGGGTGCGCCGGCCCGATCGGCGCCCGGAGGTCGATGATGTCCTCCAGCAGCGCCTCGGGCACCGCGATCGCGATCGCCTTCAGGCGGTCGACCGGCTCGACCTGCTCTTCGAAGGCGAGCGGGAAGAGCTCGACGACGGCATCGGCGACCGGCGCGTGGAGGTGCAGCGCGAAGTACCCGTCGAAGCTGCCGGCGGTCAGCTCACCCGAGACGCTGACCGACTCCTCCAGCGCCCCGACCAGCGCGGCGGCCAGCAGCCAGGCACGTTCGTCGACGGCATCGGGGTCGGCCCGCAGTTCGGGCGCGATCGGCGCGACGACGACCAGACCGTCGGTGTGCACGGCCGCGGCGACAACCACCGGATGCTCGTAGCCCGAGCGCGCCGCCGCGAGCTCCTCGACGCCGTGCTGCAATTCTCTTCCCAGCAACGTGCGCAATTGGCCGACGCGCTCGCGCGGAGCATCCGCCCCGCCCGCATCGGCCAGGATCTGCTCAATGCCAGTGAGCGTTGGCCGCATCGCTACGCAGCCTATGGGGACGGGCGGAGTCGTCTGTCCGTCGCCACCCGCACACTGAGCGATCGCCCATGAAGCTGGTCCATGCCGCAGACATCCACCTCGACAGCCCGATGCACGGGCTAGCCGCGTATGACACCGCGCCGGTGAGCGAGCTGCGGCTGGCGACGCGGGCGGCGCTGCGCAACCTCGTGGAGCTGTGCCTGGACGAGCAGGCCGACGCGCTGCTGATCGGCGGCGACCTCTACGACGGCGACTGGCACGACTACGCGACCGGTGCCCAATTCGTGCGCGAGGCGCAGCGGCTGGCCGAGGCGGGCATTCCGATCGTGCTCGTCACCGGCAACCACGACGCGGCGAGCCGAATCACCAAGGCGCTGCGGTTGCCCGACAACGTGCACGTCCTGCCGGTCGACGCACCGGGGACCAAGATCTTCGAGGAGCTCGGGCTGGCCGTCCACGGCCAAGGCTACGCGACGGCAGCGGTCACCGAGGATCTCTCGGCAGCCTATCCGCGCGCGCTGTCGGGAATGGTGAACGTCGGGCTGCTGCACACCAGCGCCGACGGTCGCTTTGATCACGCGCCCTACGCGCCGTGCCGCGTCGATCGGCTGGCCGCGCACGGCTACGACTTCTGGGGCCTCGGGCACGTGCACGAGCGCGTGCTGCTGCACGAGGATCCGCCGATCCTCTTCCCCGGCTGCCTGCAGGGGCGCAACGTGCGCGAGACCGGGCCCAAGGGCGCGACGGTCGTGACGTTCGGCGCCGACGGCCGGCCGGTGCTGGAAGAGCACGTGCTGGACGTCGTGCGCTGGGCGGTCTGTTCGGTAGATGCGAGCGAGCTGGCCGATGCGGATGCGGTCGTCGCGGCGGCCGGAGATGCGCTGGCCGAGGCCGTCGAGGCCGCCGACGGACGCCTGCTGGCCGCGCGCGTCCGAGTGACGGGCGCCTCGCCGGCGCACAGCGCCCTGGTGCGCGATGCGCGGCGCTTCGAATGGGATGTGCGCAGCGCCGCCGGCGAGGTAGCGGGCGAGCGGGCGTGGGTCGAGAAGGTCGTGGTGCGCACGACACCGGAGCGCGCCGGCTCCGAGCTGGAGTCCGACGACGTCTTCGCCGAGCTGTCGCGCGCGGTACGGGACGCGGCCGGCGACGCTGACGCGGTGGCCACGCTGGCCCAGGAGCTCGCACCGCTGGCGGCCAAGCTGCCGGTCGACCTGGGCTGGGATCCGCTGGCGCCCGAGACGGTGCGTTCGCTGCTGGCCGACGTCGAGCGCGAGCTGCCGGCGCTCTTGCTGGACGGCGGTGGTGGCCCGTGATCCGGATCGCGCGGCTTGATCTCGAGCGCTGGGGGCACTTCGACGGACGCCGTCTGACCTTCGGGCAGGCAGGGCGGCTGCACGTGATCTTCGGCGCTAACGAGGCCGGGAAGTCAACGACGCGGCGCGCGGTCAGCGCGCTGCTGTTCGGCGTGCCGGAGCGGACGACCGACACGTTCGGGCGCCCAGGCGCGGATCTGCGCGTCGGCGCGCTGCTGGAGCTCGACGGCACGCCGGTCGAGGTCGTCCGGCGCAAGGGCCGCAAGAACACGTTGTTGGATGCCGACGGCGAGGCGCTCGATCCGGCGCCGCTGGATCGCGCGCTGGGCGGGCTGAGCGGCGAGGTCCACGCCGGGCTCTTCGAGATCACCCACGACTCGCTGGTGCAGGGTGGCCACGAGCTGCTGGCGGGCCGCGGCGCGGTCGGCGAGTCGCTCTTTGCCGCCGCCGCGGGGACGAGCCGGCTGCATGCGCTGCTACGGCGCCTGGAGGGCGACGCGGACGCGGTCTTCACTCCCTTGGGCCGCAAGAAGGACCTCAACATGCTGCTGGCCCAGCATGCCGAGGCGGTGCGCACGCTGCGCGACGCTGCCCTGCGACCGCCGCAGCATGAGGCCCTGGCCCGAGCGCTGGAGGGGCTGGAGGCGGCTTACGCGCGGGCGGGTGGCGAGCTGGATGAGGTCGAGCGTGAGCGCGCGCGTCTGGAGCGGCTGCGTGGCGCGCTGCCGCTGGCGGCGCTGCGTGCGACGCGGGCGCTCGAGCTGGAGGAGCTGGGTGAGGTGGCAGCGCTGGCCGCTGACGCCCCGACACGACGGAGCGCCGCGCAGGAGCGGCGTGACGCGGCCCGCGCGCGCGGTGCGGCGGCCGAGCGCGATGTCGAGCGGCGCCGGGCACGGTTCGCCGCGCTGGCGGTCGACGAGGGCCTGTTGCCGTTCGTGACCGAGTTGGAGGACGTGCACGCGCAGGGCACGGCCGTCGCGCAGGACGCCGCCCGGCGCGAGGACCTGGCCGCGCAGCGCACGGCGCTGGCGCCGCGGTTAGAGCAATTGTTGGTGTCCTTGGCGCCGGCGCTCGGAGGCCGCTCGCTGCGCGAGCTGGCGCTGGACGAGGATGCCCGCGCGCGGCTGGAGGAATGCCTGCAGGCGCGGACGGGCGTCGAGCAGGCGGTGAGCAGCGCGCGCGAGGGGCTGGCCGAGGCGGTGCGGGTGGCCGAGCGGGCGCAGCGCGCTGCAGACGAGGCGCCGGCGGAGATCGACGACGACGCGCTGGCCGCGGCGCTGCGGGCGGCGCGCGGGGCCGGGCCAGTGGATGAAGACGCGGCGCGGGCGCGCGCTGAGGAGCGCAGCGCGCTCGCGGCCGCTGAGCGGACGGCGGCGCAGATGCGGCCAGCGCTCGATGCGGCGATGCTCGCCGCACTGCCCGTGCCCGACCAGGCGACGGTCGAGCGATTGCTTGTTGCTGTTCTTGAGGCCGAGCAGGTCGCGGCGGGCTTGGTGCTCGAGGCCGAGGGCATCGAGGACCGCACGCGGTTGCTGGAGCGCCAACGCGATCAGCTCGCGGCCGAGGCACCCGTGCTCGACGCCAGTGCCCTGGAGCATGCGCGGGAGGAGCGGGCGCAGGCCTGGGAGGCCGTGCGCGAGGCGCTGGGGTCGGGCGTCGTTTTTGAGGATGCCGCAGCGCTGGTCGCCGAGCACGAGCGCGCGGTCGCAGCCGCCGACGAGGTCGCCGATGTTCGCTTGCAGCGAGCCGAGGATGTCGCGCGGCTGGCTGACGTCGAGCGCGAGCTGACGGTTCTCGCCCACGATGTCGAGGAGCTGGGCCATCGGCGCGAGCGGCATGCCGCGGTCGTCGAGCGCGCCTGTGCGGCGTGGTCATCGGCTTGGGAGCCGGCCGGCGAGCACGCGCCCGCACCGTCCCAGGCAGGCGCATGGCTGTCGGCCCGCGACACCGTCCTCAGCCAACTCGCCGACGCCGCGAGCGCCACCGAGCGGGCGGAGGCGGCGGAGGCGCTCCGCGCACAGCATCGCGACGCTCTGCTCGCGACGCTCGACATCGCGGCCGACGCCGCTCTCCCCCTCTCCGCGCTCATCGAGCTGGCCGACGGCCGCCTCGACGCGCTGCGCGGCGAGGGCGAGCTTGCGGGTCGTGCCGCGGAGGCCGTCGCGCGGACGGTCGCCGAGCGCGAGGACGCCGAGGTCGGGCTGGCGCGCGCCGAGGCCGCGCTGGCGCGGTGGCAGGACGAGTGGAGCGCGTTGCGCGCGGGCTGCGGCCTTGCCGAGACGCTGGAGCCCGCGGATGCGCTCGGCGCGCTGCGTTCCATCGAGCAGGCCGCGCGCGATCAGGAGCGGCTCGCCACGCTCAGCGCCGACATCGACGCCGTCGACGCTCGCCGCCACGCCTTCGAGACCGCGGTCGCAGAGTTCATCACGGCCACTGGCGCCACCGACCTCGCCGAGCAGCCCGCCACCTCAGCGGCTGCGGTCCTGCACCGTCGCGCCACCGAGGCACGCGCCGCCGCGGCCGAGCGCGAGGCGCTGGCTGCCGAGCTGGCCATCCTCGACGCCGAGCAGGCCGAGGCCATCGCGATCGTCGCCGAGACCGAGCAGGAGCTCTCCGCGCTCCGCGCCGCCGCCGCCGCAAGCGACGACGCCGAGCTCCTGCTCCGTGAGGAGGCCAGCGCCCGCGCCGCCGAGCTGCGCGCCGAGATCACCGCACTCGACGGCGACCTCGCCCGCGCGGGCGGCGCCCCGGCCGCCGAGGTCGCCGCGGCCGTAGCCGATCTCGATGCCGACGCCCTGCCGGCGCGTGTCGAGGAGCTCGAGGATCTCGCCGTCCTGTGCCGCAGCGAGCGCGACGAGGCCGGCGAGGCACTGACCCGCGCCCGCGATGAGCTTGCGCGCCTGGAGCGCTCCGAGGAAGCGGCGCAGGCCGCGCAGGCCAAGGCGAGCCTGGAGGCCCAGATCCAGGAGCTTGCCGAGCGCTACGCCCGCGCCCGACTGGCCCAGCGCGTGCTGCGCGACGCCATCGCCCGCTACCGCTCCGCGCACGAGGGCCCGCTGCTGGCGCGCGCCAACGCGCTGTTCCCCGCGCTGACCTGCGAACGCTTCGCGCGCCTGGAGACCGATGTCGACGAGCGCGACGAGGACGTCCTGATCGCCGTCACCGCCGACGGCGCACGCCGCCGCGTGCAGGAGCTCAGCGACGGCACCCGCGAGCAGCTCTTCCTCGCGTTGCGCCTGGCCGCCATCGAGCGCCACGTCGCCACGGCCGAGGCCGTGCCGGTCCTCTTCGACGACGTCCTGCTGGAGTCCGACGACGAGCGCGCCCAGCGCATCCTCTCCGCGCTCGCCGAGCTGGCGACCAAGACCCAGGTGCTGGTCCTCACCCACCACCGCCACCTGGTGGAGATCGCACGCGCGACGCTGCCCAAGCGCCGGCTGGACGTCATCGAGCTGAGCGAGGCGACGGCGACCGACGTTGACGTCGAAGTCGACGCCGTGCCACCCGTCCCCACGCTCGCCGACGAGCTGGAAGCCGCGCTCGTCGGCGCCGGCCCTCCGGACGACTTCGGCGAGCAGCAGACCCTGTTGTAGGTCTACGCCGCGACAGGCATGGTGCCCGCCCCAACGCCCGTGAGCTCCTCGCTCAACGTCCACAGCCGGCGAGCATCGTCAGCGTTCTTCGCCGCCTTCGTGCGGCCGACGAGCTTCGGATGGCCGCGCTGCTCGAGGAACTTGTCCGGACCGACGAAGGAGTTGCCTGGGATGTCCTGGGTCGCGGCATACAGCGTCGGCAGCGCACCCATCTCCTCGCTCTGGGCCAGCAGGCGATTGCCGATCGTGTTGAACAACAAGTGGTTGATGCGGCTGCCGGTGTGGCTCTGCAGGTGCGTGCTCGCGTAGCCCGGATGCGCGGCAACCGCACGGACGGAGCTGCCCGCCTCGTCCAACCGCCGCTGCAGCTCGCTCGTGAACAGCAGGTTGGCCAGCTTGGTCTGGCCGTAGACGCGCCAGCGGTCGTAGCGGCGCTGCTCCCAGTTGAGGTCGTCGAGGTGCAGCTTGCCGATCCGGTGCGCGCCCGAGGAGACGCTGACGACGCGGTCGGTGATGTGCCCCAACAACAGGTTGGTCAACGCGAAGTGCCCGAGGTGGTTGGTGCCGATCTGCGCTTCGAAGCCATCGACCGTCTTGGACTGCGGCACGGCCATGATCCCGGCGTTGTTGATGAGGATGTCGAGGTCCCCGCTCCAGCCGTCGGCGAACGCGCGTACCGAGGCCAGCGATGCGAGATCCAGCTCCCGCACCTCCCAGTCACCGGTAAACGCCGCGGCCACGCGCTCACCCTTGGCGGTGTCGCGCACGGCAAGGACGACGTGGGCGCCGGCCCGCGCCAGCTCGCGGGCGGTGACGGCGCCGAGGCCGCTCGACGCGCCCGTCACGACGATGGTGCGGCCGGACAGATCGGGGAGGTCGGCGGCGGTCCAGGAGGAGGAAGCAGGCATGGGGCGCAATGTAGTCGCTGCCGACAAAGGTGTCAATGACAACAATGCTGGCAGCGTCTACTCCTGTCGGTACGCTGTGACCGTGACAATCGCCGCGCGGCCCTACCACCACGGCAACCTCCGCGAAGCGCTCCTGCTGGCCGGCGAGCAGGCGCTGGAGGCCGGCGGCGCCCAGAACCTGTCGCTGCGCGAGCTGGCGCGCGAGGTCGGCGTCAGCCATGCCGCCCCACGCCGCCACTTCTCCGACAAGCAGGCGCTGCTGGATGCGCTGGCTTTCAGCGGATGGGAGCGCCTCGGCGCGGCGTTGACCGCGGCCATCGCCGCCGCCGGCGAGGGCTTCGACGCGCAGATGCTCGGCCTCGCTCGCGCCTACGTCGCTTTCGCCACCGGCCATCCCGCGCTCATCGCGCTGATGTTCGCCACCAAGCATGCCGAGGACGTCTCGCCCGAGCTGACCGCGGCCGGCGAGCGCGCCCTGGCCCCGGCGCTGACCACGGTGGCCGATGGCCAGGCCGCCGGCGCAGTCGTCGCAGGCGACCCAGAGCGCGTCGCCATCGTCGCCTTCGCCGCCCTCCAGGGCCTCGTCGCGCTGACCAACAACGGCATGCTCGATGGCACGCCGCTCACCGAGACGCTCGACGAGGTCGTCGAGCGGCTGGTGCTCGGACTGCGGCCTCGCTGACCGACGAGAGCGTCGGCACCGCGGCGCCGCTGTCCCAGGCTGCGCCCGCGCTGAAACGCGGACATCCCGACCGCTCAGCGCCGCATCACCGCGGCGAACCGACCATGCTCTGCACCATGATCGAGTCCCACGGCCTCACGAAGCGCCTCGGCGGTCGCACCGTCGTCTCCGACGTGACCTTCGCTTGCGCCCCCGGAACCGTCACCGGCTTCCTCGGCCCCAACGGCGCGGGCAAGACCACCACGATGCGCATGTTGTGCGGGTTGTCGGACCCCGACGCCGGCCACGCCGAGATCCTCGGCGGGCCCTACCGCGCCCTGCCCAACCCGGGTCGCCGCGTCGGCATCCTGCTTGACGCCAGCGCCCAGCACGGCGGCCGCCGCGGCCAGGAGACGCTCACGCTGTCGGCGCTGACGATGGGCGCCGACCCCAAGCGCGTGCCCGCGCTGCTGGAACGCGTCGGCCTGGAAAAGCGCGCCGCACGCCAGCGTGTGAAGGCCTACTCGCTCGGCATGCGCCAGCGTCTCGGCATCGCCAACGCGCTGATCGGCGACCCGGAGGTCCTGATCCTCGACGAGCCCGCCAACGGCCTGGACCCCGAGGGCATGCGCTGGATGCGCGGCCTGCTGCGCGACTTCGCCGACCGCGGGGGCACCGTCCTGCTCTCCTCGCATCTGCTGCATGAGGTCGAGGCGGTCGCCGACCAGCTGCTGATCATCGGCGCCGGGAAGATCGTGGCGGCCGGCACCCGCGACGAGCTGCTAGCCGGCGCCGGCACGCTCGTGCGCGCCGCTGATGACAGCGCTGCGCTGGCGACAGCGATGGCGACGGCCGGCCTTGCCGCCCGCGCCCATCCCGATGGCGGCTTCATCGTCGAGGCCGAGCCCGAGGAGGTCGGTCGCGCCGCGCAGGTCGGCGGCGTCGCGCTCTCGCGCCTCGGCCCGTCCGAGAGCGCCGGCCTCGAGCAGCTCTTCTTCGACCTCACCAGCGGCGCGCCCGACGCGCCAAACGCGTCTGCGCCCGCCGATCTGCAGGAGACCGCCCGATGAGCACCGCCACCGCCCGCTTCGACGACCCGCTCGCACCGCGTGCCGCTGACTCCGCGCGCAACCACCGCCCCAGCCTCGTCACGCTCACGCGCGTCGAGCTGCGCAAGATGTATGACACGCGGGCCGGCTTCTGGCTGCTGCTCAGCGGCCTGCTGCTGGCGGCGCTGACGGCCGGCCTCACGGCTCTGACCGGCCACGACGCCGATCACACGCTGAGCAACATCCTCAACAACACGACACAGGCCATCAACGTGCTGGTGCCGATCGTGGGCATCCTGCTGGTCACCTCGGAGTGGTCACAGCGCACCGCGCAGGTGACATTCACGCTCGTGCCCCAGCGCGGCCGCGTTCTGGCGGCCAAGATCTGCGCGAGCATCGTCCTGGCGCTGATGACCTTCGCGCTGGCGCTGGCGCTGTCGGCCCTGGGGGCCGCGATCAACCCGTCCGCCGGCGACGGCACCTGGTCGCTGAGCGCCGGCGTGCTCGCGCAGACCGCGCTCTTCACGGTGATCTCGATGCTGATCGGCGTCGGCCTCGGCGCGGCGATCCTGCTCTCGGCGCCGGCGATCGTGGCGTCCTTCGTCCTCCCGATCGGCTTCGGCGCGGCGACCCACCTGATCGGCGGCCTCAAGGGCGCGGCCAACTGGCTCGATCAGGGCGAGACGCTGCCCGACCTCACCGACCACATCTACAGCGCGCACGCCTGGGCGCGCGTCGACACGACGCTCCTGCTCTGGCTCGCGCTCCCGATGGCGATCGGTGCGTGGCGCTTCCTGCGCGGAGAGATCCGCTAGGGAGACGAACCCACCCGCCCCGCTTACGCCGCTTCGACGGAGTCTTCCTCTTCCTTGCCCTGCAGCCGCTCACGGCCGCGGCGCACAGCTGCGATGAACTTCGAGAGGTTGACCTCAAGCGTGTTGAGGATCTCGTCGGCGTAGTCCTCGGCGCCGAGACGAATCTCGCGCTCGCGGGCCCGCGCATCTTCCACGATCTCTTCGGCGGCGCGCTCTGCTTCGCGCGTCACCTCCTGATCGGAGACGAGCTCCTCCTGCTTGCGCACGGCGTCCTTGACGATCCGCTCCGCCTCGCGCTTGGCTTCGGCGAGCATCTCTTGGCGTTCCTTGACGATCCACCGCGCCTGCTTGATCTCCTCAGGGATGGTCGCGCGCATCTGATCCAAGATGTCGTAAATCTTATCGCGATCCACCCGCACCTCGTCGGTGAGAGGGAGCCTTTTGGCGTTGTGGACAAGGTCGTCGAGCTTGTCAATGAGGACCAGGACGTCCATGGCTAAGCGTCTTTCGTCATCGGGTGAGCTCTTCCTTCAGTCGGCGGGCGACACGCTCCGGGACGAGGCTGTCGATGTCGCCGCCGAACGTGGCGAGCTCCTTGACTCCACTGGAGCTAAGGAAACTGTACTGCGGGCTGGCCATCAGGTAGAGCGTGTCGACGTTCGGGGCCTGCATGCGGTTGAGCTGACCCATCTCCAGCTCGTACTCGAAATCCGAGATGGCGCGCAGGCCCTTGACGATCGTGCGGGCCCCGATGGCCTGGGCAAAATCCACGACGAGGACGCTGAAGGGCTCCGCGCGGACATTCGGCAGGTTGGCCGTCGCCTCCTCGATGAACGACAGGCGCTCCTCGATCGAGAAGATCGGCTGGTTCTTGCGCACCGAGACGTTGACGACCGCGACGACGACCTCGTCGAACTGCTCGGCCGTCCTGCCGATGATGTCGAGGTGGCCGTTGGTGATCGGGTCATAGCTGCCCGGACAGACAGCGATGCGCTTCTCGGCGGTCATGCGTTCTGGGGTGTGGAGGAGATCAACGGGGGCGGGATCGTACTCATGCGGCGACTGGGGCCGCCTCCGCGCGCTCCAACTCGGCCCGCAACAGCTCGTGTTCCGGGGCCTGAAGCTCCGGATCCCGTTCCAGCAGCGCCTCGGCCGTCGCGAAGGCCGATTCCAGGACCAGGGCGTCGTCGGGCAAGCGCGCGAAGCGAAAGCGGGCCAGGCCGGACTGCCGCGTGCCGGTCAGCTCGCCCTCGCCGCGCAGCTCCAGGTCGATCTCGGCCAGCCGGAAGCCGTCCTCGTTCATCGCCAGGGCCTTCAGGCGCCCGGACTCGCGCGGCCCGAAGAGCAGACAGAGCGACGCGTGCTCGCCGCGCCCAACGCGCCCGCGCAGCTGGTGCAGTTGGGAGATGCCGTAGCGGTCGGCATCCTCGACGAGCATGATCGTGGCGTTGGGAACGTCGATGCCGACCTCGATGACCGTCGTGGCGACGAGGACGTGCGCGTCGCCGCCGGCGAAGCGCTCCATCGCCGCCTGCTTCTCGGCCGGGCGCATCTGACCGTGAAGCAGGACGACCTCGAAGTCGGCCAGCTCTCCGGTCTTCAGCCGCTCGTACTCCGCGGTGGCGGCGCGGGCGTTCAGGGCTTCTGACTCGCTGACCAGCGGGCAGACGACGAACGCCTGGCGGCCGGCACGCAGCTCCTCGCGGATGCGCTCGTAGGCGCGGTGGCGCTCGGCCTCGGTCGAGCAGACGTGGGTGGCGATCGGCTGGCGCCCGCGCGGGAGCTCGCGCAGCGCGGTGACGTCGAGCGCGCCGAAGTTGGCGAGCCTGAGCGTGCGCGGGATCGGCGTGGCGGTCATGTGCAGGAGATGCGGCACGAGACCCTCGGGAGCCTTGGCGTCCAGCGCCGCGCGCTGACGGACGCCGAAGCGGTGCTGCTCGTCGACAACCGCGACGGTGAGGTTCTGGAAGATCACGGGATCCTCGATCAGCGCGTGCGTGCCGACGATCAGCTGCAGCTCGCCGGAGGCCAGGCGGGCGAGGATCTCGCGGCGCCGAGCGGCGGTCGTCGAGCCGGTCAGCAGCGCCGCGGTGAGAAGCGATCCCGGCATCAGCGCCTGGATCGTCGCGAAGTGCTGGTCGGCCAGCGTCTCGGTCGGCGCCATCAGCGCGGCCTGGCCGCCGTTCTCGACGGCGCGCAGCATCGCGTGCAGCGCGACGACGGTCTTGCCGGAGCCGACCTCGCCCATCAGCAGCCGCTGCATCGGGCGGGCGCGCGCGAGGTCGGCGTCGACGTCGGCCATCGCGATGTCCTGGTCGCCGGTCGGGGTGAACGGCAGCGACGTGGAGCGCCACTCCTTCGTGATCGTGGGCGCGTCGGTGAGCGGCGCGGCGTGGACGTCAGCACGGCGCTCGCGGCGCAGGCGCAGCTGGACGATCTGGTCGACCAGGAGCTCGTCGAAGGCCAGCCGCCGGCGGCCACCCTCATGGTCGCCGAAGTGCGCGGCGGCAAGTGCGGTAGGTCGATCGGGAAGTTGTAGCTCTTGGCGCAGCGCGGTGGGCAGCGGGTCGGTGACGTCGAAGATCGCGCCGCGGTGCTGCTGGACGAGCGCCAGAAGCTGGGTCGAGCTGATGCCCTTGGTCGCCGGATACTGCCCTGCCACCCCGGCCTCGTCGCCGATCGCCACGACCGCGTCGGTCTTGGCATGGGCGTTGACGCGAAAGCGTCCGTTGCCCTGGTATTTGCCGGCCAGCATCAGCCGCGTGCCCACCGGATACTGCGCCGAAAGCCACGGCTGGTTGAAGAACGTGGCCTTCATGATCCCGGTGCCGTCGGTCACCGTCGCCTCGACCAGCGGCTTCATGCCGCGCCGGCGCACCGGGCGCGAGGTGATGGACTTGACCTCGACGATCACCGTGGCGGTCTCGTCGAGCGCGAGCTCGCCGATCGTCCGCGCCTCGCCGGTCGCGCGCGGCAGGTGCGCGAGGACGTCGCCGACGGTCTCCAGGCCCATCGACTCCGCGGCGGCCGCGGCGGTCGGCGGCTTGATGTTCAACGGCTCCTGCAGGCGTGAGGGTCGCGGGGTGCGGGCGGGCGCGCTCCACAGCTCCTCGGCGCTCAGCTCGCGTGGCTCAGCAAAGGCGATCGGCGGGGTCAGGCCTGGCCCGAAGGCGGGCGCGTCGCTGTCGGCTGGAGGCGGCACGGCGGCGGTCCCGGGCTACTCGGCCGCGAGGAGCCACCACCAGGACGGCTGGCCGCCGTCCTCGAGCTCGAGCTCCACCCCAGCTGGCGCGAGCGCGGCGACCGCGGCATCGTCGAGCGGTGCGCCTTCTCCCTCGATGCAGGTCACGAGCTCGGCGTCGGCCGACAACTGGCCGAGCACGGCCTCCAAGGTGGAGCGCGGCTCACCCCACGCGACAAGTTCCTCGCCGACGTAGCCGACGGCGTCGCCGACGGCGAAGCGGCCGTCGGGATCCTGGCGCGCGGCGGGCGCGACGCCGCCGGTGCGCACGGCATCCAGCGCCGCCTGCATCGCGTCGGCGTTCTCGGCGGCGCCGCGCTCGGCGTTGAGCGCGAAGGCGGCCGACAGACCGGCTTGCTGGGAGCGCGACGGCACGACCCGGACGACCTTCTCCGACAGCTCGGCGGCGCGCTCGGCGGCCATGAAGACGTTGGCGCTGTTGGGCAGCACGACGACCTCCTCGGCGGGCACGTCATGGATGCCGGCGAGGATCTCCATCGTGGAGGGGTTGAGCGTCGGACCGCCGTCGAGGACGCGCGCGCCGAGGCTCTCGAAGAGCGCGACGAGGCCGGCGCCGGTGGCAACGGCCAGGGCACCGCAGGCGTGCTGGTGCTCGGCGTGGGTGACCGCGAGGGCGCCGCCGTTGCCGGTGACCGCGCCGTTCCCGTTCCCGTTCGCGTGGCCGTTGGACCCGCCCGCGCTGAGGCGCGCCTCGCGCTCGACGACCTGGGCGTGCATGTCGGCGACATCCAGGCGCGAGACCTCGCCGGCGCCGGCGAAGACGAGCGTCGCCTGTTCGGGGTCGTCGGTGTGGACGTGGACCTTCAGCGTCGCGTGGTCGCCGACGACGAGCACCGAGTCGCCGATCTCCTCCAACTTGGGCACGTAGCGCGACGCTTCCAGGCCCTGACCAGTGACCGCGAAGTTGGTGCAGTACTGGTAGGTCTCGCTCGCGTGCTCGGGATGGGTGATCCGTGCGGGCGCGTAGTGGTCAAGCTCGGGTGCGTCGGTGCCCTTCAGCGCAGCGACGATGCCGGCGAAGATGATGATGACGCCGTAGCCGCCAGCGTCGACGACGCCCGCCTCGCGCAGTGCGGGCAGCAGCTCGGGGCCGCGCTGGACCGAGGCCTCGCCGGCGACGATCGCCCGCTCCAGCGCCGCGGCGATCAGTAGGTTCTGCTGCTCGGGAGCGGCGGCGGCCGCAAGACGGCGCTGGTCCTCGGGCAGGTGCGCGAGGTCGTGGGCGATCGAGGTCGCCATGTCGCGCATCACCGTGAGCATCGTGCCCTCGGCCGGCTCGCGGACCGAGGCGTAGGCTCGCTGCGCGGCAGTCGCGAAGGCGGCGCCGAGCAGGACCGGATCGACCAGCTCGCCGGGGCGCGAGACCAGCTCCTCGGCGGCGCCGCGGATCAGCTGGGAGAGGATGACGCCGCTGTTGCCGCGCGCGCCAAGCAGGGCGGCGCGGGCGACGGTCTCGACGATCTCGTCACGGCCGATCTCGTCGATCGAGCGGTCGTGCAGCTCGGCCAGGCGGTCGAGCTCGGCGAGGACCGCCTTGAGCGTGAGCGCCATGTTGTCGCCCGTGTCGCCATCGGCGACCGGAAACACATTGAGATCGTTGATCTCTTGGCGGCGGGACTCGAGGTGCGCGAGCGCGCCTTGGACCGCCACGCGGAAGCGGACGAGACTCGGATCGGACACGGTGCGACCGTAGCGCGTCGGGCGGCTGGCAGCGCCGCGAAGACGCGCTGCGCAGCTAGGCGGCCTTGGTGACCTTGCCGGCCTTGAGGCAGCGCGTGCAGACGTACACACGACGCGGAGCAGCACCCACGAAGATCCGGACCTTCTGGAGGTTCGGATCGAAGCGGCGCTTGGTAGCGCGCATGGAGTGGCTGCGGCTCTGTCCGAAAGCGGGACCGCGCCCGCAGCTGTGGCAAACCTTCGACATTCGGCCGGGGAGTGTAGCGGGCCCGTGGCGGCAGGGCGGCGCGCCTGTGTGAGGCCAGCTGGCCTAGGGTAATCGGCTCTGGATGCGCGCCCTTTCGCAGCAGGTTGACCTGCCTCCGCGCTACCGCGTCGTGCGCCACATCGCCAACGGCGGCATGGCGACGGTCTGGGCTGCGGAGGACTCGGTGCTGGGGCGGCTGGTAGCGGTCAAGGTGCTCGCGGCCGGCTATGCGGCCGACCCATCGGCACGGCGACGGTTCACCCGCGAGGCGCGGGCAGTAGCGCGCGTCTCGGACCATCTGCACGTCGTGACGATCTTCGACACGGGGGAACACGACGGCCAGGCCTTCATCGTCATGGAGCACTTCGCGGGCGGGTCGGTCGCGGATCGGCTGAAGGGCGACGGCGGGCGGGCCTCGGTCTCGGTCCCGCAGGCGCTGCGCTGGCTGCGCGAGACCGCCTCGGCGCTGGACGCCGCGCACGCCGCCGACATCGTCCATCGCGACGTCAAGCCCGGCAACCTGCTGCTGGACGAGCACGGCCGGCTGGCAGTCGGTGACTTCGGCATCGCTTCGCTGGCGGGCGAGACGGCGATGACCGCGGCTGGGCAGATCCTGGGGACCGCTGCGTACCTGTCGCCCGAGCAGGCAGGCGGACGGCCCGCGACGCCGGCGTCGGATCGCTACGCGCTCGCGGTCGTCGCGTTCGAGCTGCTCTGCGGCCGGCGGCCGTTTGACGGCGACACGCCGATGGCGCAAGCGCGAGCGCGGGTGGAGCAGGAGCCGGCAACGCCGACGGGTCCGTGTGCGGCAGCCGGCGACACATTGGCCTGGGGCCTCGCCCGCGAGCCCGGCGACCGTCCACGGACGGCGACGGCGTTCGTCGCGGCGTTGGAGGACGCGCTGGGCGATGCAGCGCAGCCGACGCGCGTGACGACCGTCATGCCGCGGCGCGCGGCAGGACGGGAGTGGACGGAGCGACCGCGGTTCGCGCGGGACGGTGCTGCTGCGACGTCCAGCGAGGCGCGCGGACCGGTCCGTCGCGAGCCGCCGCCGGATCCGGTGGCGCGACAGCGCAACCCGCACCGCAGGGCGTTCCTGCTGGCCGGGCTGACGGTGGCGTGTGTCGTCCTCGGCGCGGGCGCGGCGTTGATCGGCGACAACGGCAACAACGGCGGCCGAGACGCCACGGCGCCGCGAGCGGTGAGCTCGAAGCCGCAGGGGTCGGGCAAGGAGCAGCGGGCTGCTGCGGCGAGCGGTGCGGCTGCACCGTCGGAGACGACCACGGCGCCGGCCGCTGGGGCCGGTGCGTCATCGAGCGCGCCATCTGGGACGGCAACGACGCAGGCGCCGGCAACCGCCCCAGACGACGGCCGCTCCGCCGCGGCCATCAACAACGCCGGCTACGCGATGCTGCCGGGCGACCCTCAGGGCGCGCTGCCGCTACTCGCGCGCGCCATCGAGAAGTTCCGCGCCGAGGGCGACACCAGCAGCACCGACTACGCCTACGCGCTCTACAACTACGGCTGGGCGCTGCGGCTTGCGGGCCGTCCTGCCGAGGCGGTTCCGTTGTTGGAAGAGCGCCTGAAGATCTCCAACTACAAGCGCGGGATCGTGCGCAAGGAGCTGGAGACGGCGCAGAAGGCGGCGGCGGGCGGCTGATTGTCGCGGCGCGGGCGTTTGTGGCGCCCAGTGCGCGGCGTCCGCGTGCTTTGCCGCGTGGTTCGCTGGCATCGAGGGAGTGAAGGCGGTTGCGCGGCGGAGCGCTGGTCCGTCGTCCGCCGGCGTCGGGGATGCGGGTGCTTTCGACGTCAATGGGACGTCGAAAACGACCAGGACCCTTGGGCCCCGAGGTCGGATCTCGCGCGCTGAGTGTCCGGGGCGTTTCGTGGTCAATAATTCACCACGAGTCGACCCGGATCCCCGCGAGCGTCGGCGGATGACGAGGGACGCGACGAATCGCCGCTTCGCTTCACTCCCTCGGTGCCGACAGACCACGCCGCAAAACGCGACCAACGCCGCGCACTGGACGCCACCAACGCTTGACAACGCCCGCACCTCCCAGGCAAAGTAAGCGAACATTCACTTTGCAAGAAGCGAGAGCCGCATGCCCGACGTCCTGCCCATCCATCCCCTCACCACCGGCCAGGTCCGCATCCACACCAAGATGCACCGCGGCGAGGGCACCGGCCTGCGACGCCGCGCAAAGATCCTGCGCAAAGGTCCCATGGGTGAGCTCCTCCCCATCCACGCCTGGCTGATCGAGCATCCCGAAGGCCTGTTCCTCATCGACGCCGGCGAGACCCACGAGGCCCGCAGCGGGACCTTCGCCGAGTTCCACGTCACCCGCGCCGACGAGCTCGACCATCAGCTCAAGGCCACCAACTTCGCGCCCGACGACATCAAGACCGTCGTCCTCACCCACATCCACGGCGATCACATCGACGGCCTGCCGCACGTCCCGAACGCCACCGTCCTGGCCAACGCGCGCGAGATCGCGATCGCCAACGCGCCCATGGGCCGCCTCCAGCGCACCGTCACCCGCCAGCCGCTGCCGCCGGGATTCGCACCCCGGCCCTTCACCCTCGACGGTCCGGCGCTCGGCGCGTTCACCGCCAGCAAGGCCCTCACCACCGACGGCCGCATCGTCGCAGTCTCCACACCCGGCCACACCCTCGGCCACATCGCCATCCTCGTCGTCCAGCCCGACCACCACGTCCTGCTCGGCGGCGATACCGCCTACGACCAAGCACAGCTCCAAGAGCTTCGTGTCGACGGCGTCAGCCCCAAGGACGACGTCGCGATCGCCACCATGAAGACGATCCTCGCGCACGCCAAAACCAACCCCACCGTCTACCTCCCCAGCCACGACCCGCAGTCGGTCCGACGGCTGCGGGAGACCGACACGCTGTAGACGGTGGCGCGCCCCAGCCGCGAGGCCGAGATCCTCGACGCCGCCCTGGCCTGCTTTGCCGAGCGCGGCTACGACGCCACGCGCGTCCGCCACATCGCACAGCGCGCCGGCGTCAGCGAGGCCGCGCTCTACCGCCACCATCCTTCCAAGGAGGCGGTCGGCCTCGCGCTCTTCGCCACCCACATGCGCCGCTACGCGACGGTGCTCAAGACCGTCGCCGACGACCACAACCGCACCGTCGAGGCGCGCATCAAGGGCCTAGCCGAGGCGGCGCTCCAGGCCCGACGCACCGACCCCACCGCGCACCGCTTCGTCCTTGGCCACCAACAACAGTTTCTCTCCGCCCTGCCCGCCGACTTCCCCTACCCCATCAGGATCGTCGATCGCCTCATCCAGGAAGGGCAGGCCGACGGGACCGTCAAGCCCGGCCCCGTCCGCGTGCTGAGCGCCCTGGTCGTCGGCTGCATGAACCAGCCGGCGATCGTCGCCCAGCACGCAGCCAGGGGCACGATCGACCTCGACGACCCCGGCACCGTCGACCTCATCGCCGACGGTGCCTGGGCCGCGATCGCGGTTGCGCCTTAGACCCCCGCCGGCTCGTGCACCGGCGTGCGCTCCGGCGCGTGTGCGGGACGCCGCGCCGGCCGTGGATGCGCGTCGGCGATGCGACCGGGCTCGCGGAGGCGGATGGGTGAAGGCGCGGCGTCGGCCAGCGGCGGTGCCAGCATGCCGCCACCCGGACCACCGTCAGGACCACGCGGGGGCTCGAAGCCCGGCCCGCCGCCTCCGCCATCGTCGTCGCGCGGCCACAGCGTGGCGCGCCAGTCGATCTGCTCGTCGCCGATGATCGCCCAGATGAGCACGATCGCCCCGAGAAAGTGGACGACGAGCGTCAGCGCGATCGCGATGACTTCCAGGCTCACAATTCCAGATTAGCGGCGGTCGCAACCGCCGTGGCGCCGAGGGTCAGCCAGCACGCAGGGCGGCGGGGTCAGCCAATTGCGCCTTGATGTTCAGCAGCGCCAGGACCGCCTCGGCCGCGTGGCGGCCCGAGTCGCGCTTGTCGCCGCCCGAACGCGCCAGCGCCTGATCCAGGTTGTTGACCGTCAGCACGCCGAACGAGCACGGCACGCCCGTCGACAGCTGCACGTCCTGGATGCCGCGCGCCGACTCGCCACAGACGTAGTCGTAGTGCGTCGTCTCGCCACGAATCACCGCGCCGAGGCAGACGACCGCGGCGTAGCGGCCCGACTCGGCGGCGTACTTGGCGGCCAGCGGCAGCTCGTAGGCGCCCGGGACCGCGAACTCGTCGATGTCGGTCACGCCGGCCTCGGCCAACGTGGAACGCGCGCCGGCCGTGAGCCTGTCAGCGAGCTCCTCGTAGAACCGGGCGACGATGATGGCGACCTTCACGAGGACGCCTCCGCGTCGCGCTTGATGTCGTGGATGTGCTCGTCGTGGAGCATCTCCTCGTCGAGCGCCAGGCCCTGGTGGTGCAGCGTGTGCCCCATCCGCTCGGCCTTGGTCCGCAGGTAGGCCTCGTTGTGCTTGTTGGGCGCGTGGGCGATCGGCACCTGATCGCTCACCCGCAGGCCGTAGCCCTCCAACCCGCGGATCTTCTTGGGGTTGTTGGTGAGGATCCGGATCGACGACAGGCCGAGGTCGGCCAGGATCTGGGCGCCGATGCCGTAGTCGCGCAGGTCGGCCGGGAGGCCGAGCTTGAGGTTGGCGTCGACGGTGTCATAGCCCTCCTCCTGCAGCTTGTAGGCCTTGAGCTTGTTCAGCAGGCCGATGCCGCGGCCCTCTTGGGCGAGGTAGAGCAGCACGCCCTCGCCCTCGGCCTCGATCATCGATAGCGCCGACTCCAGCTGCTCGCCGCAGTCGCAGCGCAGCGAGTGGAAGACGTCGCCGGTCAGGCACTCGGAGTGCACGCGTACCAGCACGTCCTCCTTGCCCGCCACCTCGCCCTTGACCAGCGCGACGTGGTGCTTCTCGTCGACCAGCGAGCGGTAGCCGACGACCGTGAAGTCGCCGAAGCCGGTCGGCATCGTGGTCGAGACGACCCGCTCGACGAGCTTGTCGTGGCGGCGCCGGTAGGCGATCAGATCGGCGATCGTGATCATCTTGAAGCCGTGCTTGTGGCAGTAAGCCGCGAGATCGCCGACGCGGGCCATCGAGCCGTCCTCGTTCTGGACCTCGCAGATGACGCCGGCCGGCGTGCAGCCGGCCAGGCGCGCGAGGTCGACCGAGGCCTCGGTGTGGCCCGTGCGCTCCAGGACGCCGCCGCTGCGGGCCTTCAACGGATGCACGTGGCCGGGGACCACGATGTCGTTCTTGCCCTTGCCCGGCTCGACGGCGGTGCGGATCGTCGTCGCCTGGTCGGCGGTCGAGATGCCCGTCGTCACGCCTTCGCGCGCCTCGATCGTCACGGTGAACGGCGTCTCGTGCGCGGACTCGTTCTTCAAGGACATCAACTCGAGGCCGAGCTCCTCGCAGCGCTCGGGCGTCAAGGTCAGGCAGATCCAGCCGCCCGCCTGGCGCGTCATGAAGTTGATGTCGTCGGCGGTCGTGAACTCCGCCGCCATGACGACGTCGCCCTCGTTTTCGCGATCCTCGTCGTCGACGACCACGATCATCTTGCCGGCGGCGATGTCCTCCAGCGCCTCCTCGATCGTGGCGAACTTGACGTCGTCGCGGGTGGCCTGCGGTTCGGCCTTCATGCGCGTGCTCCGCCCACGAGCTTTTCCACGTACTTAGCCACCACGTCGACCTCCAGGTTGATGGTGCGCCCCACCGTGGTGGCGCCCAGGTTGGTCCGCTCCAGCGTCTCCGGGATCAAGGACACGTCGAACGACGTCTCGTCGACCCGCGACACCGTCAGGCTCACGCCGTCGACGGCGATCGAGCCCTTCTCCACCACGTAGCGCAGCAGCTCCCCATCGGCGTCGATCGTGACGATCCGCGAGAAGCCCTCGTCGCGCAGCGCGGCGACCGTGCCGACGCCGTCGACATGGCCCTGCATGATGTGGCCGCCCAGGCGTGCGTCGGCGCGCAGGGCGAGCTCCAGGTTGACCTTCGAGCCGGCGTCGATCTCGCCCAGCGAGGACCGGCGCAAGGACTCCAACATGACGTCGAAGCCGAAGCGCGTGCCGTCGATCCCGGTCGCGGTCAGGCAGACGCCGTTGACCGCGACGCTGTCGCCCTCGCCGATCTGCGGCGCCAGGCGCGACTCCACCGTCAGCACCGCCCCACCGTCATTGCGGTCGACCGCCACGACCGTCCCAAGATCCTCAACAAGTCCGGTGAACATTCACCACTCCCGCAGCCGTGCGCTGATCAAGACATCGTCGGCGACGCGCTCGCAGTCGAGCGTGAGCGCCCGCAGCGCCTCGGAGATCTTCTCCACACCCTCACCTTCCAGCGGGTCGCGGGCCTTGCTGCCGCCGAGCAGCAGCGGCGCCAGGAAGAGGCGGACCTCGTCGATCTCGCCCGCGTCGAGGAAGGCGCCAGCCAAGTGCGGGCCACCCTCGAGGAGCACCGCGTGGATGCCCGCCTCACCGAGTTGGTCCAGGGCCGAGCGCACGCGCGCCGGCTCGTGCTCGCCGGTGGCGACGATGACGTCGGCGCCCGCGTTCTGCAGCGCGTCGGCCGCGCTGCGCGGCGCGGCGCGCGAGACGACGACGGTCAGCGGGATCTCGGGGGCCTGCTGGACGAGCTGGGAGTCCAGCGGCAGCCGGCCGGTCGCATCGAAGACGACGCGCCGCGGCTGGCGCAACGGCGGGGCGGTCGGGTCAGGATCCTCGATCCGCGCGGTCAGCTGCGGGTCGTCGGCCAGCGCCGTGCCGATGCCGACCACGACCGCGTCGACCGAGGCGCGCCAGCGGTGCGCGAGCGCGCGGCTGGACTCCGAGGAGATCCACTTGGAGTCGCCGGTGCGGGTGGCGACCTTGCCGTCGAGCGTCATCGCGGACTTGAAGAGCACCCACGGGCGGCCGCTGCGGGCGTGCTTGCGGAACGCCTGGTTGGAGAGCCGCGCGCGGGCGGCGAGCTCGCCACCGGCGACGTCGACGGTCAGGCCCTCGTCGCGGAGGATGCCGAGGCCGCGGCCGGAGGCCTTCTCGGTCGGGTCGTCGGTGGCCACGAGGACGCGGGTGATGCCGGCGGCGACGATCGCCTCGGTGCACGGGCCGGTCTTGCCCTGGTGACAGCACGGCTCCAGCGAGACGTAGATCGTCGCGCCCGTGAGGTCGGCGCCATTGCAGTTGGCAATCGCGTTGACCTCGGCGTGCGGACCGCCGTACTCGGCGTGCCAGCCCTCCCCGAGGACCGTGCCGTCCTTGACGACCACGGCGCCCACGACGGGGTTCGGATGGACGCGGCCACGACCTCGCGTCGCGATCTCGATCGCGCGGGACAGATGCTCGTGGTCGTTCTCGGTCCGCTGCACCGCCCTGGAGGATAGGGCGCGAGCCCCGCCAGCCTCAGCTCGCGCAGGAGCCACCGCGGAGGTGGTAGATCCACATCAGCGGACCCGGCCGGTGGTAGGCCAGCGGGTAGAAGTCAAACGACCAGTCGAAGTTGAAGGCGACCGGGTCGGCACCGGAGCGATAGGGCGAGGCGACGTAAGCCGTGTCGGCGCGGCGCTCGAGCTCGTGGTAGTAGGCCAGCGCGCGCGGGACGGCCTCGGGCTCGACCTCGGCGCGACCGCGCTGCGTGGAGCCGACGACGACCCAGCAGTAGCCCTGCTCCTCGTAGCGGTCGACCAGGCCCGGGTACAGGGTGCGCTCGTAGTCCTCGATGTTGACGATCCGCCCGGGGCCCGAGATCTCGGAGCCGTCGTTGGCGATGTTCGAGCGGCTGGTCGGGAACTTGACCCAGCGGTTGCCGTTGCTGGTCAGCGGCGACGGGTGGCCGATGTCCTGCGCCCAGCCGTCGGGAACGACGGGCTCGACGACGATCTTGGTCTTGGGCGGCACGTGGGCGACCAGCCACGCGCGAGCCATGTTGCGCGTATCGGGTCGCGAGAGCACCTGACCGCTGTGCAGCGAGGCGATCAGCCCCTGACCGCAGAGCGCCGCGGTGGCGAGCACCAGCAGCGTCGGAACGAGCGCGGGCCGGCGGCGCCCCACGACCCCGATCGCGCGCAGCACCGCGTAGGCCGACAGCAGGCAGATCATCGGGAAGACCGGCATCAGCCAGCGACCGAAGAAGCGCTCCTGGGTCCCCATGAAGAGCAGGAACAGCAGCGGCGCCGGGACCAGGACGGCGGCGATCCGCCAGTTGTCGCGGGCGACGATGACCACGCCGGCCGCGGCCGCGACGGCCGGGACCCAGCCCAGCCCCCAGGTCAAGGTCCAGAGGTAGTAGGCCAGCCCGTTGTCCTCGGTCAGGCCGAGCTTGCCCAGCGCGTCGTCGGCAACCGAGGTCTGGTGCTGCAGGCCGTCGCGAAAGCCGGTGAAGTCCAGCAACGCATAGGGGTCGAAGACGACGAAGGCGACCAGCGCGAAGAACGCCGTGATCGCAAGGCCGGCGATGACCGTCGACGGTCGCAGCCGCCGGCGACCGACGAACCAGCCACCGGCTGCCGCGAGGATCGGCAGCAGCGCGATCCCGCCGGTGTACTTGGTGGCACACGCCAGCCCGAGGCCCACGCCGGCGACCAGGAAGTCGACCAGCCGCCCCTGGCGCACGATGCCGGCCGTGCCGTAGAGCGCGAGGCAGATCGGCGCGAGCGTCGGGACGTCGTTGAGCGCCAGGTGCGAGTAGAAGACCGGCAGGAAGCCGACGCCGAGCAGGCCGGCGGCCAGGAAGCCGACGCGGCGATCGGCAAAGAGCTTGGTCCCGGCGAGGTAGAGCAGCCAGACGGCGATCGTCCCGCAGGCGGCCGCGACGATCCGCGCGACGAAGAAGACGTCGGTCGGGTCGGCGGCATAGGAGTTCGACACGCCCTCGCGACCGCCGAACCAGACCGCGAAGACGACGTGCAGCAGGTACGTGTAGGCGGGCGGGTTGACGAAGTAGTGCGGGTTCAACCCATGGCCGAAGAGGCCGATGGCCTTCGGCACGAAGTGCGCGTTCTCATCCGCGTTGTAGGCGTAAGGCAACCCCTGCTTGGCACCCCAGACGCGCAGCGCGAAGCTGACGACCAACAGCAGGAGGACCGCCGGCGCCCAGCGCAGGCGCTCGCGCCGCTGCGTGCGCCGCACCGCCGCACGGGCTGCGTCTTCGGTCACCGGCGCGTCGTCATGAGGCAGCGCGGTCACGGCCTCCTCAACAACGGACATACGCGGCGTAGTAGTCGGTGAACGCAAGGCGGCGGAAGTCCGGCAGCGGGATGTTGTCGAACGGGTCGTCGGTGTCGGCGACCAGCGCCTGGCGCAGCAGCGCGCCGCGGTCCACCACGAACAGCGAGACGCCGCGCTTCACGCGCTGGGCCTGGGCGTCATCGGCGCGCGCGACGACCTGGCTCGCCGAGGCGCCCAGGATCCAGCGCGTGTCGGGCACGAGCTTGTGGTTGGGCGTCGAGACCGGCCCGCAGCGACGCGCGGCGCGCACGGCGGGCTGGTCGAGCAGCTCCACGAGCGAGCGGTGCGAGTTGCCGCGCAGCCGCAGCTCGCCGTCGAAGTTGTGGAAGCTGACCCGCGTCGCGGTGAACGCGATGCCGTAGATCACGATCGCGGCCGCCGCGATGGCCCAGAGCTTGCGGATCAGCAGGCCCTCGCGCAGCATCGTCCAGCCCGCCAGCGCCACGGCGGCGAAGACCATCACCATCAGCGTCGGGACCAGCAGGTAGCGGTCGATGACCGACAGGCCCGCGACGCCGACCAGGACGAACGTGCCGGTGCCGATCAGCCACAGGGCTGCGGGCATGAGCGCCCGCCGCGGCGCCAGCCAGACCGCTGCGATGAAGCCCGCGATGCCCGCGTAGAGCACCGGCGCCTTGGCCAGGTTGAGGAAGAACTTCCTCGTCGCGGTCGGGACCTCGGAGAGGCCCTTGGTGCGCCCCAGCTCCTCGGCCAGGCCGGTGGTGTGCTGGAGGGAGAAGAACGGATGGCCGGTGACGATGAAGTCGGTGGCCACCCAGACGACGGGACCGACCGCGGCGTACGCCGCGTAGCGGGCCCAGCGGATGAGGCGCTCGCGCGGGTTGTGATGCGCTTGCAGCTCCCCGGAGCACATCCACAGGAAGTACAGCCCGATGAGGATCCACGCCTCCGGGCGCAGCAGGCCGGCACACGCGAGCAGCACCCAGACGATCCCACCGCGGCGCGGGCGCGCCAGCTCGAAGGCCGCCGCCCAGATGACGAAGGCCAGGTACGGGATGTCGATGTAGGCGCGCGCGGCCAGAAACGGGAAGTCGAAGCGCGTGCACAGGATGCCGGCGGCGGCGAGGCCGACCAGCGGCGTGAAGGCCAGCCGGCCCAGCCGGTAGATCCCGGCGCAGAGCACGACGAACGACGCCTCGGTGAAGAAGACCATGACGCGGTCGCCGTGGCGACCCAGCAGCGACAGAGCGGCACCGAAGACCACCGCCAGCGGATGCTCGGTCGGCGAGCGGTACTCGTCGAAGCTCGGCAGGTGGCCGTGCAGGACCTCCCGGCCCCAGAGCAGCGAGTAGTAGCTGTCGTAGTTGGGATAGGTCGGGTAGACGAGGAAGCCGACGAAGGTGGCGATGGCGAGCACGAGCAGCGCCAGCGCGGGCCAGGGCAGGCCGGCCGCGCGCCGGAGCAGGGGCGCGCGCGCGCTGCGCACCGCGGGCTCAGCAGCTGGCATATGCGAGGAAATGGGCACTGCGGTCGATGAGGCGGAGTCCTGGGCCGGGCACCTGGATCCGTGCATCGTCGCGGGAGCCGGGGACGAACGGCCCGTAGGTCGAGTTGGTGAACATCATCGGGCCGGTCACGAAGACCTGGACGCCATGCTCGCGCTGGCCGAAGTCCGGGAGGTCGGAGCGGGCCAGGACCTCATCCGCATCGGCATGCAGGACCCAGCGCGTGTCGGGGATCAGCTTGTGGTTGGGGACGGTGACCGGCCCGCAGCGGTTGGCCAGCGTGAAGGCCGGCGTCTTGACGAGGCGCGCCAGCTCCTGGCGCAACTCGCGGCGGGTGGTCAGCTCGCGGTCGATGTACCCAGGATGAAGATGCGTGGCCGTGAACGCGGCGCCACCCAGGGCGACCACCACCGCCGCGGCGATCCAGGCACGGCGGGCGCGATGGCCTTCCGGCAGCACCGTGAAGCCGGCGATCGCGAAGCCGGCGAAGACCAGCAGGCCGAGCGCGGTGACCGCGAGGTAGCGGTCGATGACCGAGAGGCCGGCGGCGGCGATCAGGCCGAAGGTGAGCAGGCCCGAGGCGGTGATCGCCAGCACGACGGCCGCGCGGCGGCGGGCGAAGGCGAGCGCGAGGAGAACGCCGAGGACCGCCCCGAGCAGGACCGGCCACTTCAGCGTGCCGGTCAGGGAGTGGATCGCGAAGCCGGGAGCCTCGGAGGCCGGCTTGGTCCGCTGGAGGTCGTTGGCCAGCGACGACGTGTGCCTGAGGGAGAAGAGCGCGTCGCCGGTTACCAGCAGGTCGGTCAGCGCCCACAACAGGGGCGCGATCGCGGCGATCAGCGTGGTCCTGACGCTCGGTTTGCACCAGAGCCAGTAGGCGCCGAGCAGGATCCACGCCTCGGGGCGCAAGAGGCCGGCGAGCGTGAGGAGGAGCCAGACGACGCCGCCGCGCCGTGGCTTCCCGGTCTCCAGCGCCGCGGCCCAGGCGACCATCGCCAGGTACGGGATGTCGATGTAGCCGCGCGCGGCCAGGAAGGCGTAATCCAGGCGACTAAGAACAAGCAGCGCTGCGATCGCGCCGACCCACGGCGTGAACGCCGCACGGCCCAGGCGGTAGACGCCCGCGACCAGGAGGCAGAAGGCGAGGACCGTGAACCCCAGCCAGACTCGCGGCGCCGCATTGCCCAGCGGCGACAGCACCGCGGCGAACGCGACGGCCAGCGGATGCTCGGTCGGCGCGCGGTAGGCGTCGAAGGACGGCAGCGCGCCGTCCAGCAGCTCCCGCCCCCAGATCAGCGAGTAGGCCGAGTCGTAGTTGGGATAGGTCGGGTACACCAGGTACCCGATGGCTGCTCCGAGACAAAGCAGCGCGAAGCCGGCGCGCGCGTACACGCGTTCCGGCACGGCGCGCAGCCGCCCGAGCAGGCCGAGCTTGCGACGCGGCAAGGGGCGTATTACCCCAGCCATAGTGCTGTGGGTGCCGTGCCGGCGCGCGGCGAGGTGAGCGTCGCGCTCTCCATACGGGGTCGAGGTTCCAGTGGCCCGGGTTAGGAGGTGTTGCGTGCGACGACGAACGTCCCGAACCTCTGAGATACTGGGCCCGCGAGTGTACGGCACGCATCCCTCCCTTCGCGCGCCGTCCCCACCCCACTTCTCATGAAGCTC
>NZ_DASYJG010000045.1:0-20418 GCF_035996765.1 Baekduia sp. | reverse complement strand
CGCTCACGGGTGAACGCCTCGGCACGCTTGACGAGGGTGGGATCGGGAACGGATGCGGCCTCGACGGCCTGCGTCGTGGAATCAGCCATGCAAACGGCAACTCTTCGTGAGAAGCGTCCGCGAAAGACCGAGCGGCGGACGTGCGCTAAACGGTCCTCGAAGGACCGTGGGACACGAGGGACCTTCTTGTGAACAGCAGCTGGACCCTCGCCTCGTAGCGCAAGGATACCGGATCGGCAGACCGATCCACAGAACCTGCCACCCTTTGGCCATGTCGCGCCGCCGCCTGCTGTCAATCATCGGCGCCGTGGCCGTCGTCGCGGTGGTCGTCATCGGCCTGTCTCAGACCAAGACCGACAACAGCCCGCCGAAGCCCGACAGCTTCGATCTGGCCGCCGCCAAGCGCTCGTTGGCCGGCGCGCCGGGCCCGCTGGCGGCGCTGCATGACCGCTCCAACACGCTCATCCCTGCCGACAAGCAGGTGTACGCGAAGGAGATCAAGGGCCTCGCCGGCCACCCGATCGTGGTCAACAAGTGGGCGTCCTGGTGCGGACCCTGCCGGGGCGAGTTCCCGGTCCTGCAATCGACCAGCGTGAAGTACGGCAAGCAGGTGGCCTTCGTCGGGCTCGACGCCTCCGACAACGACGGCGACGCGACGAAGTTCCTGCGCCACTTCCCGGTGACCTATCCGAGCCTGGTGGACCGCAATTCGCACATCGCGCAGTCGCTCGGCATCGGCCGCGCGTTCCCCACGACGATCTACTACGACGCTCACGGCAAGCGGCAGTACAGCCACCAGGGTCCGTACACGTCGGACGCGGCCTTCGCCGCCGACATCCAGCGCTACGCGCTCGGGCGCCCGTCGTGATGGGCGTCGATGCCTGAGGTCCGCGTCGACCCGCTGACGGGGCTGAAGACGATCGTGGCGGCTGAGCGCGCGGCTCGGCCGGGCGGGTGGCAGATCGCCGGGGATGCGGCGCCGATCGACCCGGCGGCGGATCCCTTCGCACCCGGCCACGAGGACCAGACGCCGGCCGAGGTCTACGCCGATCGCACCGAAGGGTCGAATGCAGACGGGCCGGGTTGGCGCGTCCGGGTCGTCCCCAACCTCTACCCCGCGCTGAGCGCCGACGGCGCCGAGCCCGAGCGCTCTCACGCCCCCGACCTCTTCACCGCCACCGCCGCCCACGGCGCGCATGAGGTCATCATCAACGCCCCCGACGCCGTGACCTCGCTGGCGCAGCTGACCGTCGAGCAGGTCACCGCGGCGATGGAGGTCTGGCGCGCGCGCATGCGCGCGCACGCGGAGGCCGGCGCGGCGTACGTCCACGTGCTCGTCAACGAGCGCGTCGAGGGCGGCGCGTCGCTGCCCCACACCCACGCCCAGCTCTACGCGATGGACTTCGTTCCAGCGCAGATCGCCCGCGAGCGCGAGCGCTTCACCGCCCACGCCACGCGCACGATGGGCGGCAACCTGCTGCAGGACCTCGTCGCCGAGGAGGTCCGCCAGCGCGAGCGGCTGATCGCGATCGACGACGAGGCCGTCCTGCTGTCGCCCTACGCCGCGCGGCTGCCTTACCAGCTGCTGCTCGCGCCGCGGCGCCCGCGTGCGCGCTTCGAGGACGACGGCCCGCTGGGCGCCGCGCTCCTGCACGACGGCCTCAACCGTCTCGGGCGTGTCCTCGGCTTCCTGCCGCCGTTGAACATCTGGGTCCGGACCGCGCCCCGCGGTGCTGAGCACTTCTGCTGGCGCATCGACGTCCTGCCGCGCCTGACGCACCTCGCCGGGCTCGAGCTCGGCACCGGCGTGCACCTCAACATCGTCGCGCCGGAGCAGGCCGCGGCGCAGCTTCGCAAAGCGTGATCCCGTGCGAGCCCTGATCCAGCGCGTGGCGCGCGCGTCGGTCAGCGTCGAGGGCGAGACGGTCGCCGCCATCGACGCGGGGCTGCTCGTCTTGCTCGGCGTCACCCACACCGACGACGAGGCGACCGCCGATCGGCTTGCCGACAAGGTCGCCGCCCTGCGGATCTTCGAGGACGCCGACGGCAAGATGAACGAGCCGCTCGGGCCCGACCGGGAAGTGCTGGTCGTCAGCCAGTTCACGCTCTACGGCGACGGTCGCAAGGGCAACCGCCCGTCGTTCGTCGCCGCCGCGCGGCCCGAGCAGGCCGAGCCGCTCTACGAGCGCTTCCGCGCACGGCTGAACGCCCAGGGCGGCCGCTTCGGCGCGCACATGGAGGTCGAGCTGGTCAACGACGGCCCTGTGACGCTGCTGCTCGAACTCCCCTGACGTAAGGTGCGGCCCTATGCCGCCCGAGGATCGGTTCGTCCCCCGCTTCGCCGCCGAGCCGCCACAGGAGCTGCTGCCCTACGGCCGCTGGGCCGACCGGCTGCGCGAGGAGTTCCTCGCTGCCTGCCTGCGGATCGCCGACGAGGTCGGCGAGCCGGGCGAGATCGTCTGGTTCCCCGACCGCACCTGGGGCGGCCGCACCTACGTCCCGGCGACCGTCCGCACCGACGCGCGGCTGGAGCTCTACGGCGTCGTCTCCTTCGCCCCTGCGGTCGAGGAGGGCCAGGAGCCCGAGCACTTCGCGGCGACCGCCGACTGGACCGAGGAGACCGTCGAGGCCAACCCCGACTGGACGATCGACCTCTGCGAGGAGGTCGTCGGCGGCTGGCGCGGCGAGGCCGGCAATGTCGCCGCGATGACGCTGGTCTGGGGCACGCCCGTCGTCGACCGCGTCGCGATCGCGTCCGCCGAGCTGGCCGGCCTGACCGTCGATCAATGCATCCTGATTGAGAACCGCTTCACGCTGCTGGCGCCTGACGACTACCGCGGCGACACGCTCGACGTGCTGGTCTTCGACGGCGTCGGCCGCGAGCTCGCGCGTGAGTCGCTCTACACCGAGGAAGAGGACGAGGACGACGCGTGATGGACGTCGAGGAGGCGATCCGCACCCGGCGCACGCACAAGGTCTACGGGTCGGAGCCCGTCGAGCGCGCGGTGCTGACCGAGCTGCTCGAACTCGGCCGCTGGGCACCGAACCACCACCTCACCAACCCGTGGCGCTTTCGGGTGCTCGGGCCGGAGGCGCTGGAGCGGCTGAAGGCCGCGGTGGGTCCTGACGGCGCGGGCAAGCTCGACCGTGCCCCGACGCTCGTCGCGGTCTCCGTCCTGTGCACGCCTGACGATCCCGTCGCCGAGGAGGAAGACCTCCTGGCCGCCGGCTGCGCCGCCTACGCCGTCCTGCTCGGCGCCCACAACCGTGGCCTGGCCGCGTATTGGCGGACGCCCGCGATCCTGCGCGAGCCCGCCGGCCGCGCGGCCCTCGACATCCCCGACGCTGAGCACTGCATCGGCCTGCTGCACCTCGGCCCCGCGCGCCAGGAGCAGCGCGTGCCTGAGCGTGCGCCGCTGGACGATGTCGTCACGTTCCTTGCCTGAGGAGACCGAGACCGGTCCCACCCACCCCGGCAACCGGCCCACGCACGGGGTCAAGCCCGGGGGCGTCCATGCTGGCGGCGCAGCCGCGCTGACGCTCGGGGCGCTGGGCGTCGTCTTCGGCGACATCGGCACCTCCCCGCTCTACGCGCTGCAGACGGTCTTCAGCGTCGATCACCACGCCGTCCACCCGACGCAGACCACGGTCTACGGCGTCATCTCGCTGGTCTTCTGGACGATCACCATCATCGTCTCGATCAAGTACGTGTCCTTGATCATGCGTGCCGACAACGAGGGCGAGGGCGGCATCATGGCCCTCATCGCGCGCATCCAGGCGGTGAACCTGCAGCGGCGCTGGGCGAAGGTCGCGCTGGTCATGCTCGGCATCTTCGGCGCCTCGCTCTTCTACGGCGACGGGATGATCACGCCGGCGATCTCGGTGCTGTCGGCGGTCGAGGGCGTCGAGGTCGTCTCGCCCGGACTGGAGGCGTGGATCGTGCCGATCACGCTGGCGATCCTCACCGTGCTGTTCGCGATCCAGCGCTTCGGAACCGGCGCGGTCGGCCGCGCGTTCGGGCCGGTCATGGGCGTCTGGTTCACGCTGCTGGCGGTCAGCGGCGGCGCCGAGGTCGTCCAGCACCCGGGGATCCTGCGGGCGATCTCGCCGACCTACGCCATCACCTTCCTCTCCGAGCATGGCGGCACGGCCTTCATCGCGCTGGGCTCGGTCGTGCTGACGGTGACCGGCGCCGAGGCACTCTACGCCGACATGGGGCACTTCGGCCGCCCGCCGATCCGCCGCGCGTGGTTTGGCCTGGTCTTCCCGGCGCTGTTGTTGAACTACATGGGTCAGGGCGCGCTGATCCTGCACGACCCCAAGGCCATCGACAACCCGTTCTTCTTGTTGATGCCCCACTGGTCGCGGATCCCCGTCGTCATCCTCGCGACGTTCGCCACCGTGATCGCCTCGCAAGCGGTGATCTCGGGCGCCTTCTCGGTGACGCGTCAGGCGGTGCAGCTCGGCTTCCTGCCACGGCTGACGATCCGCCACACCTCCAGCAAGGAGGTCGGCCAGGTCTACGCGCCGGCGGTCAACTGGGGGATCTTCGTCGCGGTCGTCGCGCTGGTCGTCGGCTTCGGTTCGTCCCAGCATCTCGCGTCGGCTTACGGGATCGCCGTCACCGGCACGCTGGCGATCGACACGTTGCTGTTCTTCGTGGTCGTCCACGTCGTCTGGCACAAGCCGCTGCGCACCGCCATCGCCGGCGCCGTGGTCTTCCTGATCGTCGACCTGACCTACTTCGCCGCCAACCTGCCCAAGGTGGTGCACGGCGGTTGGTTCCCGTTGCTGATCGCGGCGATCATCTTCGTGGTGCTGACGACCTGGCAGAAGGGCCGCGAGATCGTCTCGCGCAACCGCGTCGAGCTGGAAGGCCCGCTGCGCACGTTCGTCGACGAGGTCCACGAGGCGCAGCCGCCGGCGTCCCGTCCGGCCGGAACGGCCGTCTTCCTCAACGCCAACCGCGAGACGACGCCGCTGGCGCTCCGCGCCAACTTCGAGCACAACCGGACGCTGCACGAGAACGTCGTGATCGTCTCGGTCGTCGTTGAGCGCGTGCCCCACGTCCGCGAGGTCGAGCGCGTCAGCGTCGACGACCTCGGCTACGCCGACGACGGCATCCTCCACCTCACCACCCGCCACGGCTTCCAAGACGACGTCGACATCCCGCGCACGCTGCGCCGCGCGGCCAAGCACATGGAGGGTGACATCGACGTCGCGCACGCGAGCTTCTTCATCTCGCGCATGACGATCGTCGTGACGCACGCGCCCGGCATGGCGATGTGGCGCAAGAAGCTCTTCGTCGCGATGAGCCGCAACGTGGCGAATCCGGTGGCCTACTTCGGGCTGCCCGACGATCGCACGATCGTCATGGGGTCACACGTGGAGCTCTAGGTGTGTCAGCGGCCGGCAGCGGTGCCTGCTGAACATCGAGATGCTTCAATATCCGCATCTTGATGCGCTAGCCTGGGGACATGCGCACCACCCTCACCCTCGCCGACGATGTCGCCGCCGCCGTCGAGAAGCTCCGCCGCGAGCGCTCAATCGGCATCAGCGAGGCCGTCAACGACCTCGTCCGCGCCGGCCTGGTCCAAGAGCGATCGACAGCACCGTTCGTGCAGAGGACGCACAACTTCGGCGACGGAATCGACTACTCCAATGTCGCCGACGCGATCGAGACGCTCGACGGGGCCGCCACCCGCTGATGCTGCTCGACGCGAACCTGTTGCTCTACGCCGTCCACAGAGAAGCCGACCGTCACGACGCCGCCCGCACGTGGCTGACCGAACAGCTCAACGGCTCACGACGCGTCGGTATCCCCTGGACCAGCCTCGGCGCCTTCCTGCGCATCGCAACCCACCCCCGCGCGTTTCCCCACCCGCTGTCACCTGGCATGGCCTGGGAGCGCGTCACCGACTGGGTCGCAGCTCCAGTCGCCTGGATCCCGGAGCCCGGGCCTGAGCACGCCCGCATCCTCGGTGACCTCATCGCCAGACACGACATCCGCGGCAACCTCGTCCCCGACGCCATGCTCGCCGCCCTCGCCATCGAGCACGGCCTCACCCTGTACTCCGCCGACACCGACTTCGCACGCTTCACGGATCTCCGCTGGGAAAACCCGCTGCGCGCCGGGACCTGAGCGCGTCGCCGCCGACAAAGACCCACCCGCGTACGGACCCTGCAATTGTGGAGTGGGTTCCTCGTGGGGTTGGCTTCGCAAGCCGATGTTGATGAGGTGTCGGTGTAGTTCTGCGTACTCGGTCAGGATGTCCTTCCAGTACCCGAGAGGTCCGAACCTCCGATCCCTGTCCGTCTCCTGGCCGCGGGACACTGCGCGCCCCAATGGCTGACCGCAAGACAAGCACGGACGTTCTGCTCGCGGAGTTCTTCAAAGCCGCACAGCCGCATGTCGCCAAGGCGGCCTCACCCGACCCTCCACTTGTTCCCGAGGACCCCGAGAAACGCCGACCCGGCATTCCACTGCTGTACCACTACACGACGCTCGATGGCCTGACCGGCATCACCGACACCAGCTCCATCTGGGCATCTGACGCCCGGTACATGAATGACGCATCGGAGATGAGCTACGCGGCTGAACTGATCGAGACGGTCATCGCGGAAGTGCTGGCTGAAGTTGATGATCAGCCGTTGCGGTCGGCTCTTCCAACGCGTCCCGGTTTTGGCAACGCGTTCAACTACGCAGTGCCATTCGGACCACGACCGTTCGTGGCCTGCTTCTGCGAGGCCGAGGACTTGCTGTCCCAATGGCGCGGGTATGGCGGAGATGACTCCGGTATCAGCCTCGGGATCGATGTCCACGGATGATGCGCTTCGACCCTCCCCCAAACACCCACCTCAGAAAGGTGATCTACAACCGAGACGTGCAACGCGAGACAGTGCGTGAGATCACCACCAATTGGCTCGAAACGGCGCGCACGATGATCGACCGGGGAGAGGACATCAAGGAAGTCTTCCCCTACCCGGCGATCTGGGGTCTACAAGACGCCCTCGCCGAACATCATCTGTGTTTCAAGCACCCATCCTTTGCCGAAGAGCAGGAGTGGCGGATCATCAAGCTCGTGGATGTGCGCGAAGAGATGGGCCTCAAGGACCACCTGAAGATGAAAGAGCAGATGGAAAGCAGCTTTGAAGGTCTCCGCGAGATGGGTTTTGAGCCTCCGCCGCCGCGCACCTGGAACCCCTATGAGAACGCCGAGGGCGTTGAGATTCGCTTCCGCCGGGGAGCCACCGGGCTCGTACCGTTCGTCGAGGTACCGCTGCGTGAGCGCGCTGGAGTATTCACAAACCGTCTTCCCCTCTGGGCAGTCGTCCAGGGGCCGACCACACATCCTGAACTGGCACTGGAGGCCCTTACGCTCTGTCTTCAGTCGAGGGGCTATGGCTTCCATACAACGGTACGCCCGTCCGCGATCCCGCTGCGGCGGTAGGGGATTGGTACCCGCGCACTCCCACCGCTGACGACCGATTTGAGGCCAGATAGCAACTCGCGAATCGCGCTGCCAAGACGAAGAAAGACCTCGATTCCAGGCCGTCCTGAACAGCCGGAGGCAGGATCCCGAACCGGCGACCTTCGAGTATGTGCCCGACCGGGTCTTTACGCTGCCGCGGTCGGCACCCGCCGCGCGATCTCCTCGTCACTCAGCGGGAAGAAGCAGGCCGCGACGTTGCCGCCCTCCTTGGGCTCCAGCGGCGGATCCTGCACGTCGCAGGTGCCCTCGACGAACTTCGGACAGCGCGTGTGGAAGCGGCAGCCGCTGGGCGGGTTGCTCGGCGACGGCACGTCGCCGCCCAGCACCTGGCGGTTCCTGTTGCGCGCCAGGCGTGGATCCGGGACCGGCACGGCCGACAGCAGCGCGCCCGTGTACGGATGGCGCGGGTGGTGGTAGAGCTCGTCGGAGTTGGCCAGCTCCACGATCTTGCCGAGGTACATCACGGCCACGCGGTCGCAGGTGTGGCGCACCACTGACAGGTCGTGGGCGATGAAGATGATCGTCAGCCCGAGGTCCTTCTGCAGCTCCTTGAGCAGGTTCAAGATCTGCGCCTGGATCGAGACGTCGAGCGCCGAGACGGGCTCGTCGGCGACGATCAGCTTGGGCTTGAGCGCGATCGCGCGGGCCACGCCGATGCGCTGGCGCTGACCGCCGGAGAACTGGTGGGGCAGGCGGTTGTAGTGCTCGGGGTTGAGGCCGACCTGCTCCATCAGCTCCTGGACCCGGACCTTGCGCTTGCGCTCGTCGGACTCGACGTCGTGGATGATGAACGGCTCGCCGATGATCGACCCCACCGTCTTGCGCGGGTTCAGCGACGAGTACGGGTCCTGGAAGATCATCTGCATCTCGCGGCGCAAGGGCTTGAGCTCTTTGCGCGAGAGGCCGGCGATGTCGCGGCCCTCCCAGCTGATCGTGCCGGCGGTCGGGGTCAGCAGGCGCGTGATCAGGCGCGCGGTCGTGGACTTGCCGCAGCCCGACTCCCCGACCAGGCCGAGGGTCTCACCGCGCAGGATGTCGAAGTCGATGCCGTCGACCGCGCGCACCGCACCGACCTGCCGCTGGATCAAGAAGCCGCTGCGGATCGGGAAGTGCATCTTCAGGTCGCGGACCTCTACGAGGGCCTCGCCGCTGGTGGCGCTCATGAGCCCGGCACCTCCTCACCGGTATTGCCCTCGGCAGAGGGCGACAGCGTCGTCTCGGGGATCGGGACCTCCTCGATGGCGGCCTCCGGCGTCTCACCAGCACGCAGCGCGGCCCACAGCGACTGGCGCGTCTCGGCGGGCAGCAGGCACGCCACCTTGTGGCCGGGGTCGCCGCTGCCGGTCGGCTCCAAGCCCGGGTCGACCTTCTTGTGCGCCTCGCGCACGTACGGGCAACGGGGATGAAACGAGCAGCCCGACGGCTTGTTGATCAGCGACGGCGGGCGGCCGTAGATCGGCACGAGCTCCTGGTCGCGCGGTGTGTCCAACCGCGGGATCGACTTGAGCAGACCCCAGGTGTAGGGATGCTCGGGCGCGCTGAAGATGGTGTCGACCTTGCCGTATTCGACAATGCGCCCGGCGTACATCACCGCGATCTCCTCGGTGACCTCCGCCACCACGCCGAGATCGTGGGTGATCATCACGACCGCCGTGTCGAGCTCGGTCTGCAGCTTCTGGATCAGCGTGAGGATCTGCGCCTGCACGGTCACGTCGAGCGCCGTCGTCGGCTCGTCGGCGATGAGCAACTTAGGGTCGTTGATCAGCGCCATGGCGATCATCACGCGCTGGCGCATACCGCCCGAGAACTCGTGCGGGTAGCTGTCGATGCGCTTGCGCGGGTCCGGGATGCCAACGAGGCCGAGCATCTCGACCGCGCGGTCGCGGGCCTGGGCCTTGGTGACGTCGTTGTGGGACCGATGCGCCTCGATCAGCTGGTGGCCGATCTTGTAGAACGGATGCAGCGAAGAGAGCGGGTCCTGGAAGATCATCGCGATCTCGCCGCCGCGCACCTTGCGCATCTCCGACGCCGACGCGTTGAGCAGGTCCTTGCCGTCGAACGTGATCGATCCGGAGATCTTCGCGTTGCCCGCGCGGGTCAGCCCCATCACGGTCATCGAGGAGACCGACTTGCCCGAGCCGGACTCGCCGACGATGCCGAGCGCCTGGCCGCGGTCGACCGAGTAGCTGATCCCGTCGACGGCTTGCACCAAGCCGTCCTCGGTTTCGAAATGGACCTTGAGGTCCTTGACCTCCAGCAGCGGCTGCGCCATCGAACTCACCGCTCCTAGTACCGCACGCGCGGGTCGAGGAAGGCGTACAAGATGTCGACGAGCAGGCTCATCAGCGCGACGGCCAGCGCAAGGACGAGCGTCGTGCCCTGGATCGTCGCGAGATCGCCGCGCTGGATCGCGTCGAACGACAGCCGGCCGACACCGTCGATGTTGAACACCGTCTCGGTCAGGATCGCCCCGCCCATGAGGATGCCGATGTCGAGGCCGAGCACCGTCAGGACCGGCGTGATCGCCGAGCGGACGCCGTGGCGCAGGACCACCCGCCGCTCCGACAGCCCCTTGGCTCGCGCGGTCCGGATGTAGTCCTCCGACATGGTCTCGAGCAGGTTGGAGCGCAGCAGCCGGGCGTAGATCGCCGCGAAGGAGGCTGCCAGCACGAGCCACGGCAGGATCAACGTGTGGGCCTTGGCAAAGAAGCCATGCGCGTCCTGATAGGAGCCCGCGCCAGGGAAGATGTGCCACACGCCGATGTCGGTCGAGAACAGGTACAGGGCGACGAGGCCGAGCCAGTAGACCGGCGCCGAGATCGCTAGCAGCGCGCCGCCCATCAGCATGCGGTCCCAGAGGGTCCCGCGCGCGCTCGCCGAGACGATGCCGATGAGCACGCCGCTGGTGAACCAGATGACGGCGGCGCCGAGGACCAGGAAGATCGTGTTGGGCAGGCGGTCGAAGATCAACGACCTGACCGCCTGGTTGTTGGTGTAGCTGGTGCCGAAGTCGAAGTGCCGCACGAGCTTCGAGACGTAGTCCCAGTACTGCACCGGCAGCGACCGGTCGAGCCCGAGCTGCGCGCGGATCGCGGCGATCTGCTCGGGGCTCGGCGTGCGTCCCGCACGCAGCTTGGCGGGATCGCCGCTGGGCAGGACGTAGAAGATCAGGAAGGTGACCGCCGTGATCACCAGCAGGAGCACGATGGTCCAGAGGAGTCGGCGGAAGATGTAGGCGGCCATAGGCGGGTGATCGGTGGTTCGAAGCGCTCCCGGCCGGCGCGCGCTGGCGCCGGCCGGGAAGCTGTGGTTCGGCGATGCGGGGTGTTACTTCAGGGACGTGAAGCTGAAGTCCCAGGCGGTGTAGTACCCGTTGGCCACGCCGTTGACGTCCTTGGACCGCAGGAGCGTCGTCTTGTCCCACACGAACGGGATCGCCGGCGCATCGCCGGTGATCATCTTGTCGATGTCAGCCCAGGCCTTCAGCCGCGCCTCGCCGTCGAGCAGCGTCGCCTTCTTCATCGCCGCGTCGACCTTGGGGTCGCGGAGTTGCGCCATGTTGTTGTTCAACCCCGACTTCGGGATCGTGTACCCGGCGAACACCGGCTCGAGCATCGACTGGGGATCGGCGAAGTCCTTGAACCAACCGGCACCGCCACAGACGGCGACCTTCTTGGACGGGACCTGGCACCAGTCGTTGTAGACCGCGTCCTGCGGGACGAGGCGCAGGCGGATCTTGAAGCCGAGCTTCTCGAGCTGCGCCTTGGCGACCTCGGACTGCGCCTTGTTCGGATCGACGTTGGCGCTGACCATCAGGAACTCGTTGCTCCCGGTGTACTTGCCCGAGGGGAAGCCAGCCTTCTTCATGTACGCGGCGGCCAGGGCGGGATCGCCCTTCTCGTTCTTCGTGCTGAGGAAGTCGAAGCCGGGGCCCTTGAAGCCACCCGCCTCCGCGAAGCCCGGGAAGTCCGGCGGCAGGAAGTGCGTCGGCAGATCCGCGGTGAACTTGCCACCACGCGCCAGGCGCGCGGCGTTGCGGTCAAACCCGGCGAGCACGGCGCGCCGCACGTTGATGTTGTCAAACGGCTTGATCGTCGTGTTGATCGGGAAGTAGCGGTAGCCGCCAGACGGGATCTGCGTGTACTGATCCTTGATCTGGGTGGCGACCTTCTTGATGATGTTGGCCGGCGGGTTGGCGTCAAACGTCATGTGCGAACCGGCGAGCACCTGCTCACTGGCGACGTTCGCGTCAGACGCGTTGGTCCGCATCTCGATCTCGTTGAGGTAGGCGGGCCGGTAGTCCGTGCTGGCATCCCAGTTCGGGTTGCGCACGAGGTCGATGCTCTTGCCTGCCTTGTAGCCGACCGTGTTGCCTTGGGCATCGTTCTTGACCATGTACGGACCGGTCGCGACGACGTGGGTGTTGTAGGTCGACGGGTTCTTGGCGTCGAACTTCTTGGCGTAGTCCGCGGGGACCGGGGCGCTGATCGGCATCACGAGCGCCGCGGCGACCGGAACGGCAGCGGCATCCTTGAGGTGGAACACGATCGTGGTGTCATCCGGCGTCTCGATGCCCGAGATCGGCTTGACGCCCTTGGTCGGCGAGGCGGGTGCGCCCACGATGCTCGAGAAGTACGCCGGGTATTGACCACCGACGTTGATCGAGAAGAAGCGCTCGAAGGCGTACTTGACGTCCTTGGAGGTCACGGCGCGGTTGACCGGCGGTGAGAACTTCACGTTCGGCTTGATCTTGACCGTGATCGTCTTCTTGTCCGCCGAGATGACGGGGTCGCCGTCGGCGAGGTCGGGCACCGGCTTGGCCGAGTCCGTCGGCTTGAAGGAGTACAGCGGACGCTGGGTCGGGTAGGCCACCATGTAGCCCTGGGTGAAGTACGTGTGCCCCGGGTCCAGGAAGTCAACGTCCGAGCCGGCCAGCATGACGAGCTTGCCGCCCTTCTTGCCCTGGACTGCTGCTGCTGCGTTGTTGTCGGTCTTGCTGCTCGTGGCGGCGGGCTTGGACGACGACGTCGATGAAGACGAGCTGCTGTCATCGCCACCACAGGCGGCGACGACGAACACGAGCGCGGCGAGCGCACCCGCGAGCACAAATCGGAGAACGCTCCGAGGCATGTGCGGTCCTTTCATTGAGTGCCGCCGATCGTCCTCAACGATCGGCGCGGGGGTTGGGCCGCGGCGCACGTGCACCTACTTGGACGTCCGCGGGTTGAGAGCGTCCTGCAGTCCGTCTCCGACGACGTTGAAAGCAAGGACCGTGATCAGGAGTGCAAGTCCAGGGAACACCATGAACCACCACGCGTCTTGGAAGACGGAGGTGGCATCGGAGATCATCGCGCCCCAACTCGGCTTCGATGGGTCAATGCCCACGCCGAGGAAGGACAGCGAGGCCTCGTAGATGATGTTCTGCGGGACCAGCACGGTCGAGTAAACGATGATGGGCGCGACGAGGTTCGGCAGGATCTCGCGCACGATGATGCGCTTGTCCGAGGCGCCCAGCGAGCGCGACGCCTCCACGAACTCCCGCTCGCGCAAGGAGAGGACCTGGCCGCGCACGATGCGCGCCATGTACGGCCAGGTCGTCAGCGTGATCACGAAGATCACGACCGGCAGACCCGGCTGGATGGCGCCGCCGAGGCAGCCGTCGGCGCAGGCGACGCCGAGGCCGACGGCCAGCACGAGCACCGGGAACGCCAGGAAGAGGTCCATGACGCGGCTGAAGAGCGTGTCGACGCGGCCGCGGAAGTACCCGGTGATCAAGCCGGCCGTCACGCCGATGAGGACGATCAGCGCCGTCGAGATCAGCGCGGCCTCGAGCGAGACGCGTGCGCCGTAGAGCACGCGGGTGAACACGTCGCGGCCACGTTCGTCGACGCCGAATAGGTGCGCGCCGCTGGGGCCCGTCGGCGAGCCGAAGTCGTCGAGCAGGTTGTCGTTCTGGGTGTTCGGGTTGGGAAGCCCGAAGACCTTGACGATCAGCGGCGCCAGGATCGCGACGAGCACCATGAACACCACGACGCTGAGCGCGACCAGGGCGACCTTGTCGCGCCGCAACCGCCGCCAGAACAGCTCCAGGGGCGAGCGGGCAGCGATCTCGGCCGCCGACTCGTCCGCCAGGTCGGCGGGCTCGCTCTCAAGGAGCGTCTCGGAGGTCCCGGTGCTCACGCCCGGGCCCCCACCTGCGTGGTCTCGTCCTGCTTAATGGGTCCCTCTCCCAGAAGCTGTTCGATGCTCGCGATGGTGGACAGGTCCCTGCACCTCCTCATCGGGAGGAACCCCCAGCGAACGGCGCGCAGGCTACTCCTTTGGGGAGGGATATGTCAGGTGACTTGACCACAAACAATCTGAGCTTCACGCAAGCTCCAGAGCCAAGCGACTCCAGTTTGGACAACGGCGTGCCGAAACGGTGTGCCTCTTTGGCTGCGGGATCGGCGCGTCGACGGTTGATCCCGCCTCTTACCCATCGGCGGCGTTCTCGCACCTCGCTGCCAAGCCAAGCGGCAGGCTTCCTGGCAGGATGCTGCCCATGCGATGGCTACGTGAGCACTCGTCGGAACTTCTCTCGCTGGTCATCGCCATGGCGGTGCCCCTTGCCGGCGTTCTCCTCGCGATGCAGATCTGGGCCTCCGGCGAGCGCCGCAACGGACTGCGCGTCCTCGCGGCCGCGGTCCTGGGCACCTGCATCTGGATCACGGTCCTGAGCTTGTAGCAGCGTCCCCGGTTGCCGGGTCGGGCCGAGCGGGCGCGCGTTCTAGGGTCCAGTTCAGGGTGCCTTCCCGTGGTCACGGCGGTGAGGGCCCGACAGACTCCGCCGCATGAGGATCCGAACCCCCCAGGGCCTGCTCGCGACGGCGGTCGTCGCCGGAGCGGTGGCCGTCGTGCCGGCGCTCGCCCAAGACCTGCCTGAGACCCGCATCGTCTCTACCGCGCGGGCGACGCCGGACAAGGCCGGCACCGTGAAGCATCCCCAGGGGGTCTCGATCACGGCGAGGGCCGAGCTGATCACCCCGCGAGACATGGACCCGCCGATCGTCGACCGCATCGAGGTCCTGGTCGGCAAGGGGCTCATCTGGAACGACGGCAAGTACACCAAGTGCTCCAAGCAGGTCCTCGATCGTCAGGGCCCGAGCGGCTGCCCGCGGACGTCGCTGATGGGGTCGGCCACCGCGACGGGTATGGCCGACACGGTCGCCGCTCGTGTGGACCTCCTGATCTTCAACGGCGGCGAAGCTCGAAAGTACGTCTACGCGACGCTCAACAACCCCGCGCGGGTCAGAGAGGTCCTGACCGTGAAGTCAACGACGTTGCACGGCAGCGGCACGTGGGCCCACCAGGAGACGATCAACGTCCCCAAGAGCCTCCAGATCGTCGCCGGCATCCCGCTGCGGCTGACCAAGGTCCACCTGCAGATCGGCGGCAAGTCCTACGCCAAGGACTTCGTCGCCAGCACGTCCTGTCCGCAGGGCGGGTGGAAGTACCAGGTGACGACCAACTACGTCTACGAGACCCCCGGCCAGCCCGCCAACAACGTGAACAACGGCAGCATCCCGTGCACGAAGTAGCCGTCTGAACGTCCTTCAGCGCTCCCTCCCCTCGGTGACCGCCGGTTCGACGCCGGCGGTCATCTAGGGTTGCCGGCAGAGACGAGGTTGACGACCGGAACGATGGCATCCACCGCGTGAGCGAGCTGCTGGAGCGCGAGCGAGAGCTCGCCGAGCTCGATGCATTGGCCAACGAGGCCTGTGCCGGCGCGGGCCGCCTCGTGGTGATCGAGGCGGCCGCCGGGCTGGGCAAGACGCGGCTGCTGCAGGCCGCGCGGGAGTCCGGCCGTCGCGTCGGCATGCGCGTGCTGACCGCGCGCGCGACAGAGCTGGAGCGCGACTTCCCGTTCGCGCTGGCACGCCAGTTGTTCGCGCCGGCGCTCGCGCCGCTCGACGCATCGGCACGGGAGGCGCTGTTGGCCGGCGCGGTCGCTCCCGCGCGCGGCGCGCTCGGGCTCGCCCCGAACGAGCCGTCAGCCGAATCGACCGGCGATACGTTCGCGGTCCTCCACGGGCTGTACTGGCTGGCGGCGGCCTTCGCCGAGCAGCAGCCGTTGCTGCTGGCCGTCGATGATGCCCACTGGTCCGACGCGGCCTCGCTCGACTTCCTCAGCTTCTTGGTGCCGCGGCTGGAGGAGCTGCCCGTGCTGCTGGTCCTGACCTGCCGGCCAGACGAGGCAGGCGCCGAGCGCAGCCTCGCGCGGATCGCGACCGACTCGGTGGCGCGGCGGCTGACGCCGCGTGCGCTCAGCCCCCAGGGAGCGACCGCGCTGCTGACCGACACGTTGGGGCGTGCGCCCGAGGCGGCGTTCACGGCGACCTGCCACGAGGTCAGCGGCGGCAATCCGTTTCTGCTCTGCGAGCTCGCGCGCACGCTCGCGGTCGAGGAGATCGAGCCCGCTGCCGCGCAGGCGTCGCGCGTGCACGACCTCGCTCCGGAGCGGGTGACGCGCACCTTCCAGTTGCGCCTCGCGCGGTTGTCGCCTGCGGCGCAGGCGGTCGCACGAGCCGTCGTGATCCTCGGTGACGGCGCCGACGGTCGGCTCGCGGCCGAGCTGGTCGGGCTCGACGAGCAGGCCGTGGTGGAAGGGGCCGACGAGCTGCGCGCCGCCGCGATCCTCGACCACGACGTGGCGCTGCGGTTCATCCATCCGCTCGTGCGCACGGCGCTCGACACCGAGATACCGACGGGCGAGCGCGCCACGGCGCATGCGCGCGCCGCCGAGCTGCTGCGCGCACGCGGCGCGAGCGCGCAACGGCTCGCGACCCATCTCGTCGCCACCGATGCCCGTGGCGAGCGTGCGACGGCCGCGACGCTGCTGGAGGCCGGCCAGGCGGCGCTGGCCAGCGGCGCTCCGCGCTCGGCGTACACGTACCTGTCGCGCGCGCTACGCGAGCCGGCGCCCGACGACCTGCGCCCGGCCATCCTGAGCGCGCTCGTCAACGTCGGCATCCGCATGCCAGGTCGCGCGCTGTTCGCGGCGACGCTGCCCGAGCTGTCGCAGGAGCTGGCGCGCACGCCCGATCTGCATCTGCGGTGGGGCGTCCGCGTGAGCATGTGGATGATCCTCAGCGGCCACGCCAGCCTCGCCATCCGGTTCCTGGAGCAGGGCATCGAGATCGCCGACGCGCATGGCGACGTCGAGAGCGCCTTCCGCATGGAGGCCCAGCTCAGCGCGATCCAGCAGCAACCGTTGCCCGCCTGGCGGGCGCGGCTCAGCGGATACGTCGATCAGATCCCGTCCGACAGCGTGAGCGGCCGCCTCGCGGCCGCGCTCACCGCCGAGTGGAGCGCGTTTGATGGCACCGCGGTCGACGCCGTCGCGGCGGCGCGCCGAGCCCTCAGCCACGAGGGCCGCATCTTCGTCGAGCAGCCCGAGCTGTTTGCGCCCGGCCGCGCGATGCTGGCATTGGTCCTCGCGGACGAGCTCGAGGCGGCGCGGCGCGGCGCCGAGCAGGCGCTTGCCCACGCGCGGCGGCGCAGCGCGACGCCCGAGCTCGTCTCCGCTTGGTGGCACAGCAGCTTCGTCGCCTGGGCCTACGGCGACCTCGCTGCGGCCGAGGCCGACATCCGCCAAGCGCTCGCGGCCGCCCGTCTCGTTCGGATGCGCTTCGCCGAGCCACCGCTGGTGGCGGTGCTCTCCAGCCTGCTCCTCGCGCGCGGGGAGCGTGTCGCCGCCGAGGCGGAGCTCGTGGCGGGCGGCTTGACCGGCGAGATCCCGGATGCCGTCTGGATGTCGCTCGCGCTGTTCCCGCGCGGGCAGCTGCACTTCGAGCAGGGTCGCTTCGAAGAGGCGGCCGCCGACTTCGTGCAGGCGGAGCGCCTCTCGATCTGCTGGGGCGCGATCGGAATTCCGGCGCCGCCGGCGCGCATCCTGGCGGCGCGCGCCCTCGCCGCGCTTGGCGACCTGGAGCGCGCACGCCCGCGTGCCGACGCGGCGCTGGCCCACGCGCGCAACTTCGGCGCGCCCACGCTCGTCTCGCGCGCGCTGCGCGCGTCGGCGATGATGTTCGACGGCCCCGAGCGCCTCTCCGCGCTCGACGAGGCTGTCGCCGTGCTCGACGGCTCACCCGCCCGCCTCGTGCGTGCCGAGGCGCTCACCGACCTTGGCACCGCGTTGCGTCGCGCTCGGCGCGATGTCGATGCGCGCCCGCCGTTGCGCGAGGCGCTCGAGCTGGCCCGGCGCTGCGGCGCTGTTGGCCTCGCCAAAGTGGCGTTCGACGAGCTTGCCGCGACCGGGGAGCGCGTCCGCCGGTACACCCCGATCGGCGTCGAGTCGCTCACCCCCAGCCAACGCCGCGTGGCGGAGCTGGCGGCAAGCGGCATGACCAACCGCCAGATCGCCCAGACGCTCTTTCTCACCGTCAAGACGATCGAGTCGCATCTGGCGGCCGCCTACGACAGCCTCGGCATTCGCTCGCGGCAGCAGTTGCCGGCCGCACTGAGCCCAGGGGCGGAGCGATCCGCTTGACCTTCAGCGGGCTCGCGTGGCGCGTTCGAGTAGCCGGCCCGCGCGCTTCATCCGTGGAGCGCGCCAGACGTGTCGCTGCTCGAAGGGCCAGGCATAGATCGGGTTGCCGTCGCGCACCAGCTCCAGCAGGCGTTCTTCGCCAAGCTCCTCAGCCGACCACTCGTACAAGCACTGCAGTCGCGGTGCGATGACCGCGTAGTCGAGAAGCCGGCCCAGACGCTGCTCGTCGCCGAGGTAGCGCTCCACGTCGTCGGCGAGCGGATAGCGGTCCGGCAGCACGGCGTGGAGCGAGAGGAACACGCCGGCCATTCCCAGCCTGGGATCGCCGAGCAGGCGGCCGAGCGCAGCGAACCGTCCGAGCGCGAGGCGCGGCGCCGCGGCGAGTGCGTGCGCGTAGAGGACGCGCAGCAGCACCACGTTCATGAAGAAGCGCTCCGGCGCGCCCTCCGCCTCGGCGAGGTTGCGGTGCTCCAGGTAGCCGGCCACGATGCTCGCGTTGTGGGCGCGGTACCAATTGCGCCCCGTCGGTCTTGCGCCGAATTCCATCCAGAGTCGCACGGCCTGCGACGAAGGCTCACCGGTCATCCCGCCGAGCAGCGCAACCGTCTCGCATCCGTCCCGCAGCAGTCGCTCGTTGACCGCTCGCCACCACGCGCTGCCGGGCGGCGATGCGTCGAGCGGATCGAGCACCCCGCGATCCGCCTGCCAGCGCATGAACGACACCGCCGCCCGCCGGAACGGCAGATGTCGCGGCGCGCGACCCGTGGGCCCGCGGAAGACCCGCGCCATCAACGCCACACGCGCCGCCGGATCGTCGCGCACGGCCGCGACCTGCGCACCAGCCGAGGCGAGCGCGTCTGCGTGATGGCTCATCACACGGAGTGATACCGACCGAGCGCCCCGAGCTGGATTCGAACCAGCGGCCTTCCCCTTAGGAGGGGGACGCTCTATCCATCTGAGCTATCGGGGCGAGTCGCCCTTAAGCCTACGTCAGCCCGGCAGCCGCACAACCGACACGAAGAAGTCGTCGATCTGGCGCACGATCGAGACGAAGCGCTGGAAGTCGACGGGCTTGGTGACGTAGGCGTTGGCGTGCAGCTGGTAGCTCTTGAGCACGTCCTCTTCGGCCTCGGACGTGGTGAGCACGACGATCGGGATCGTGCGCAGCTCCGGGTCGCCCTTGACCTCGGCGAGGACCTCGCGGCCGTCCTTGCGTGGCAAGTTGAGGTCCAAGAGCACCAGGTCGGGGCGGATGCGGTCGGGGTAGTCGCCGGTGCCGCGCAGGTAGTCGAGCGCCTGTTCGCCGTCCGAGACCACGTTGAGGTTGTTGTGGACCTTGTTGAAGTCGAACGCCTCGCGGATGAGCAGGACGTCGCCCGGGTCGTCCTCGACCAGGAGGACCTCGATCGGCTGGCCGGCAGGCTTGGGAGTCATGGGGTGGTGTCCTCGTTGGGAACGGGCAGGGTGAAGCGGAAGGTGGCGCCGGCGGCGGCGGCGGCGTCTTCATCGGCGAGCACGAGCCAGATGCGACCGCCGTGGAACTCGACGATCTTGCGGCACATCGCCAGCCCGATCCCCGTGCCCGTGTACTCCTCCTTGGGATGGAGGCGCTGGAAGATCACGAAGATCCTGTCGGCGTAGCGGGGGGCGATGCCGATGCCGTTGTCGCTGACGGTGAAGGTGTAGATGTCGCCGTCGCCGTCCGGATCGCGCGTGCGCTCGGACGACAGGCGAACGCGTGGCGGCGCTTCGCCACGGAACTTGATGGCGTTGGCCAGCAGGTTCTGCAAGAGCGCGGTCAGCAACGAGCGGTCGCCGCGCACCTGGGGCAGCGGCCCGTCGATCGTGACCTGTGCCCCAGCCTCCTCAATCGCCGCGCCGAGGTCACCGACGGCGTCGGACGCAACCTGGTCCATGTCCACCACCTGCTCCTCGGCGCCGACACGACCGACGCGCGAGAACGCGAGCAGATCGTTGATCAGCACCTGCATGCGCTTGGCGCCGTCGACGGCGAAGTCGATGTACTGGTCGGCGCGCTCGTCCAGTTGGCCCTGGTAGCGGTGCTGGAGCATCCCGGTGAAGCTCGCGACCTTGCGCAGCGGCTCCTGCAGGTCATGGGAGGCGACGTAGGCGAACTGCTCGAGCTCGCTGTTGGAGCGCTTGAGGTCCTCCTGGGCGACCTGCAGTGCCTCCAGCTCGGCGACGATCCGTGCGCGCATGGCGTCGACGTCTGAGCCGAGCTCGACGACCTCTAGCGCGCCGCTCCCCTCGACGGGAACGTCGAACTCACCGCCTGCGACGTCGCGCACGCGGCCCGCGAGCCGGCTGAGCGGCACGACGATCACGCCGCGCAGGATCATCGCGGCGGCGAAGACCGACAGCAGGATCACGACGCCG
>NZ_DASYJG010000044.1:0-11736 GCF_035996765.1 Baekduia sp. | reverse complement strand
GTCTCGCCCTTCGGCGTGACCTTGCCGACCAGCAGGTCGCCCGACCCGACCTCGGCGCCGATGCGCACGATGCCGCGGTCGTCGAGGTTGCGCAGCGACTCCTCCGAGCGGTTCGGGATGTCGCGCGTGATCTCCTCGTCGCCCAGCTTCGTCGTGCGGGCGTCGATCTCGTACTCCTCGATGTGGATCGAGGTGAGCTCGTCGTCCTTGACCAAGCGCTTGGAGAGGATGATCGCGTCCTCGAAGTTGTAGCCCTCCCAGGACATGAAGGCGACCATCAGGTTCTTGCCCAGCGCCATGTCGCCGTTGTCCGAAGCCGAGCCGTCAGCCAGCAGCTCGCCCTCGGCCACCGTCTGGCCGGTCACGATCAGCGGCTTCTGGTGGATGAGGGTGCCCTGGTTTGACCGCATGAACTTCTGGAGCGGGTACTCGTCTCGGCCCTCAGCGTGCTCGACGACGATCTGCTCGGCGTCGACATAGGCCACCGTCCCGGCGTTCTTGGCCAGGATCAGGTCGCCCGTGTCCAGGGCGGCACGACGCTCCATGCCCGTGCCCACCAGCGGGGCGTCGGTCTTGAGCAGCGGCACGGCTTGGCGCTGCATGTTGGAGCCCATCAGGGCGCGGTTGGCGTCGTCGTGCTCGAGGAACGGGATCATCGCCGTGGCGACCGACCAGATCTGCTCGGGCGAGACGTCCATCAGGTCGACGTCCTTCGGACCGACCGTGACGTACTGGCCGGCCAGCGTGCGGCAGAGGACCTCGGGGCCCTTGAGCTTGTTGGTCTTGGGATCGACCGGCTGGTTGGCCTGCGCGATCAGCCGCTGCTCCTCCTGGGTGGCGTCCAGGTGCAGGATCTTGTCGGTGACGACGCCGTCCTCGATCACCCGGTAGGGCGTCGTGACGAAGCCGTGCTCAGAGACCTGCGCGTAGCTGGAGAGCGAGCCGATGAGACCGATGTTCGGACCCTCCGGGGTCTCGATCGGGCACATGCGGCCGTAGTGCGTCGGGTGGACGTCGCGGACCTCGATCGGCGCGCGCTCGCGGGTCAGGCCGCCGGCGCCGAGGGCGCTGAGGCGCCGCCGGTGGGTCAGCCCGCTCAGCGAGTTGGTCTGGTCCATGAACTGCGACAGCTGCGACGACCCGAAGAACTCCTTCAGCGCGGCGACGACCGGCCGGATGTTGACGATCGTCTGCGGCGTGATCGTGTCCTCGTCCTCCGTCGTGAGGCGCTCGCGGACGACGCGCTCCATGCGGTAGAGGCCGATGCGGAAGGCCTCCTGGATGAGCTCGCCGACGGTGCGCAGGCGGCGGTTGCCGAAGTGCTCGTACTCGTCGAGGCGATCGGCGATCGGCTCACGCGGGAGCGCGACGGCTTCTGCGGCGTAGTCCTTGATCTCGACCTCGCCGTCCTCGGGGATGCCGAGGAGCTTGGGCAGGCTGATGAGCTCGCGGACCAGCGCGTGGATGTCGTCGTGGGTCAGCGTGCGGGTCTCGAGGTCGATGTCGAGGCCCAGGCGCGCGTTGAGCTTGTAGCGCCCGACGCGGGTGAGGTCGTAGCGCTTGGGATCGAAGAAGAGCTGGTTGAGCAGCGCGTAGGCGGCATCCACCGACGGCGGCTCGCCCGGACGCTGCTTCTTGAAGAGCTCGATCAGCGCGCCCTTCTTGGTCTTCGTCGCCTCGGGATCGGACTCGATCGTGTTGCGGATGTAGAGCGAGCTGTCAAAGAGCTCGGCGAGCTCCTTGTCGAGGCGCTCGATGTCCTCGTGGCTCTCCTCGACGTCGGAGTCGGTCTCCGGGTTGTACGCCATGGCGCGCAACAGGACCGTGACCGGCAGCTTGCGCTTGCGGTCGATGCGGACGAAGACCTTGCCCTTCTTGTCGATCTCCATCTCCAGCCAGGAGCCGCGCGCGGGCATCAGGTTGGCGGTGAAGACCTGCTTCTCGCGGTCCTTGGCCTCCATGATGTAAGCGCCCGGCGAGCGGACCAGCTGCGTCACGACGACGCGCTCGGTGCCGTTGATGATGAACGTGCCGCGCTCGCTCATCCACGGGAAGTCGCCCATGAAGACCGACTGCTCGCGGATCTCGCCCGTCTCATGGTTGATGAAGGCGACGGTCACGGTGAGCGGGCGCGAGTAGGTGAGGTCCTTCTCGCGGCACTCGGCGATCGTGTTCGGCGGATCGTCGAAGACGAACTCGCCGAAGTTCACGGCCAGATGGCCCGTGTAGTCCTCAATCGGCGAGATGTCGTCGATCGTCTCGCGGAGGCCGCCGGCCTCCGTGTCCACGAGCCACTCAAAGGAGCGGCGCTGGATGTCGATCAGGTTGGGAAGGTCGAGGACCTTCTCCAGACGCGCAAAGCTGCGGCGCGTCCGGGGGGCGTCGAGGGCAGGCACTACGGCGACTCCTCAGGGGTGGAGGCGGTGAACAAACGGGAGGGGGCGCTCGCGCGGTGGCGCAGAGGCGCGACCTGCCAATCTAGCACAGGCCAACGCAGACCCCCATCAAGGGGCTGTCAGCGCTCACGGACCCCGCCCTGGCCCCCGCGTATGTGGCGCGGAAGACGACTGTTGGGCGGCTACGACTATTGGCCGACGGCGGCAGTGTAGCGACGGGCGGCGTCCCGCGCCAGGCGGCGGTCGCGCAGCAACGAGGCAACCACGCCGGTGCCGAGGACGAGCGCGATGGCCGGCAGGCTGTACTCCGGGCCGAGCTTGCCGAACGCCTCGCCCGCGGCCATCTTGATCCCGATCAGCACCAACAACGCCGCCAGCGCGGTCTTGAGGTAGTAGAGCCGCTCGACGAGGTCGGCGACCAGGAAGAAGAGCGGCGCCAGGCCCAGCAGCGCGAAGGCGTTGGCGGCGAAGACGACGAACGGGTCGTCGGTGATCGCCAGGATCGACGGGACGCTGTCGATGGCGAAGACGATGTCGGCGATGACCAGCGCGGCCACGGCAGCGGTGGCCACCGAGAGGTTGGGCAGCCGGGCCTTGAGCTTCTCGACGAACGCCGTCTCGCCCGCGCTGTCGTGACGGTGCTGATACATCCGCCAACCCGTCCAGATCAGCAGCACGGCGAAGAGGTAGGAGATCCAGCTGGCGTGGTGCAGGGCGGTCGCGCCGACGGCGATGAACGCGCCACGCAGGACCAGCGCGGCGACGATGCCCCAGGTCAGCAGGCGATGGCGCTGAGCCTCCGGGATGCCGAAGCTCGTGAGGATCAGCAGGAAGACGAAGACGTTGTCCAGCGACAGCGACTTCTCGACGAGGTAGCCGGCGAAGTACAGGCCGGCGTCGCGGCCGCCGAGCAGCGCGAGCATGACGCCGCCGAAGCCCAGCGCGATGGCCAGCCAGCCGATCGAGTGCAGGGTGGCGGTGCGCACGGACATGCCGGCGCCACGGCTCTCGCGCCGGGCGAGCCAGAGGTCGAAGGCCAGCAGGACGGCCAGGGCGCCGATGAGGGCAATCCACTTCATGATGAGACGGAACCTTTCGCGGGTCGATGACTCGCGAAGGTTTGACCGCCTCTGAGGTGAGGCCGCGCGCTCCGGGTTGGCTCATGGGAGCCGACCGTGTTGACGAAGACGCGCCGTCGGGCTATTTCCCTTCGACGCGTTCAGCATAACAACGACAAGGGGCACCCACGATGGGGTGCCCCTCGGCGCTGCGGGTTCGGCCCTCTGGGCCGACACCCGCAAGCCAACCTCGCCCTCTAGGCGAGCGTTGGCCAACCTCGCCCTCCGGGCGAGCGTTCGCCAGCTACTTGAGCTCGACGGACCCGCCGGCCTCCTCGAGCTCCTGCTTGAGCTTGTCGGCCTCGTCGCGCTCGATGCCCTCCTTGATGGGCTTCGGAGCCTCGTCGACGAGGGCCTTGGCCTCCTTCAGGCCCAGGCCGGTCGCGGCACGCACGACCTTGATGACCTGGATCTTCTTGTCGCCGGCGGCGGTGAGGACGACGTCGACCGTCGTGGACTCCTCCTCGGCGGGGCCGGCGTCGCCGCCCCCGGCCGGAGCGGCCGCCGCGACGGCCGTGGCCGACACGCCGAACTCCTCTTCGAGCGCCTTGATGCGCTCAGAGAGCTCGAGCACGGAAATGCCCTTGAGCTCCTCGATCCACTCTGCGGTGCTGCTAGCCATGTCAGTTACTCCTGGGTCTCGGTGGGCTCGTCAGAGTCCGCGGCAGCGGGCTCCTCCGAAGACGCAGCAGGCTCGACGGCCTCCGCATCCTGGGTTTCAGTGGTGGTGTCCTCGGCCTCGGCGGCGACTGGCGCCTCCTCGACCTCGGGGGCGGCGGCCGCGGCAGGCGCGTCCGAGGAATCGGACCCACCCACCCCAATCTCTCCGCTTTCCTTCTTCTCCAGCACGCCGCCGAGCGCGATGGCCAAGCCGGACACGAGGCCGTTGAGGCTCCGTGCCAGGCCGGTGATCGGCGAGGCGACGATCCCGACGAGCTGGCCGTAAAGGACCTGGCGCGAGGGGAGCTTGGAGATGGCGGTGATCTGCGCCGCGTCAAACGCGTCGCCATCCATGAGCCCGCCCTTGAAGGGCAGCAACTCGCCGCCGGTCGACTTCTGGAAGTCGGCGATGACCTTGGCGGCCGCCGCGGCATCGCCGCGGACGAACGTCAGCGCCGTCGGACCCTCGAGGAGGCTCTTGAGCGCCTCCGCGTCGGCCTGATCGGCAGCGCGTTCGGTGAGCGTGTTCTTGACGACGCGGAACGTCGCGTCGGTCTCACGGAGCTTGCCACGGAGCTCAGCGACTTGCGCGACGGTGATGCCGCGATAGTCGACGGCGAAGACCGCCTCTGACTCCTTGATCTGCTCGGCGATCTCTGCGACCGCCGTTGCTTTCTGGTCCCTGTTCACGGGCCTCCTCTGCCGGGCTTAGATGCGGATCCGCGATCCACGTGCCGGCGGTCTCAGGACGGCCTCGGATGTCGAACGTGATTACGCAGCCGAAGCCGCGGTCTCAGCGTTCTCCAGTCCGAGGATGTCGCGGGTGCGGGACGGGTCGACCTTGATGCCCGGGCCCATCGTCGATGCGATGGTGACCGTGCGCAGGTACCGACCCTTGGCGGCCGAGGGCTTCGCGCGGATGAGCTCCTCGATGACGGCCGCGTAGTTCTCGAGCAGCGCCTGCTCGTCAAAAGAGGTCTTGCCGATGTTGAGGTGGACGATCGCGGTCCGGTCGGTGCGGTACTCGACCTTGCCGGACTTGCTCTCCTCCACGGCCTTGGCAACGTCCATGGTGACCGTGCCGACCTTCGGGTTGGGCATCTTGCCCTGCGGGCCGAGGATGCGGCCGAGGCGACCGACGATGGGCATCATGTCCGGCGTCGCGATAGCGACGTCGAAGTCGGTGAAGCCCTCTTCGATCTGCTTGGCGAGGTCCTCGGCGCCGACCACGTCGGCACCGGCGGCCGTCGCCTCGTCAGCCTTCGGGCCGCGCGCGAAGACGGCGATCTTGACGTCCTTGCCCAGGCCGTTGGGCAGCGCGATGGTGCCGCGCAGCTGCTCGTCGGCGTGGCGGACGTTCAGGCCCGTGCGGATGTGCACCTCGACGGACTCGTCGAACTTCGCGCGCTTGAGGTCGCGGACGAGCTTGATCGCCTCGGCGGGCAGGTACTCGTGCTCGCGGTCGACCTTGCCCTTGACCTCGTTGTAGTTCTTGCCGTGCTTGGCCATGATCTAGACGACCTCGACGCCCATGCTGCGGGCGGTGCCCGCGATGATCTTGCTCGCCTGATCGAGATCGTTTGCGTTCAGATCAGCGAGCTTCTTCTCGGCGATCGCCCGGACCTGGTCCTTGGTGATCGTGCCGACCTTGTTGCGGTGCGGCTCGCCGGAGCCCTTCTCGAGGCCGATGGCCTGCTTGATGAGCACCGCGGCGGGCGGCGTCTTGGTCACGAACGTGAACGAACGGTCTTCGAAGACCGTGATCACGACCGGGATGATCGTGCCGGAGTCCTGCTGGGTCTGGGCGTTGAACGCCTTGCAGAACTCCATGATGTTGATGCCGTGCTGACCGAGCGCGGGGCCGACCGGCGGTGCCGGGCTGGCCTGTCCGCCGACAGCCTGCAGCTTGATCTGGGTGAGGACTTTTTTCGCCATGCCGTTGCCCTTAAATCTTCTTGACCTGGTCGAAGCCCACCTCGACGGGCGTCTCTCGACCGAAAATGGATACCAGCACCTTCAACTTCTGCGCGTCCTGGTTGATCTCCGAGATCTCACCCGAGAAGTCCGAGAGCGGTCCGGAGATCACCTTGACCGACTCGCCGATGGAGAACTGCGCCTTCGTGGCGACCTTCTGCGCGACCTCGCGGTGCAGCAGGCGATCGACCTCGGGCTGGGTGAGCGGGACGGGCTCGTTGGAGGCACCGACGAAGCCGGTGACGCCGGGCGTGCCCTTGACGAGCTGCCACGAGTCCTCGTTGAGGTCCATGTTGACCAGCACGTAGCCGGGCATGGTCCGCTTCTCCTGCGAGACCTTCTGCCCGTCCTTCATCTCCGACACGGTCTCGGTCGGGACCACCACAGAGCGAATAGCGCGACGCTGCCCGAGGGAGCTCGCGCGATGCTCAAGGTTGGACTTGACCTTGTTCTCGTGCCCGGAATAGGTGTTGACGACGTACCAGCGATACATGGAGTTGAGTTCGTGCCCGGCTCTAGATGATGAAGTTGACGAGCTTCTGCGCGGCCCAGTCGGCCACGCCGAGGTAGGCACCCGCGACGATCACGAAGCCGACGACGACGCTCGTGGCCTGGAAGACCTGGCGGCGGTCCGGCCACTGCACACGCTGCAGCTCGGCCCAGGAGGCGCGCAGGAACTGCAGGAAACGCGGCCCGCCCTTGGGCGGATGCGCGGTCTGGCGCCCACCGGTGCGGGCAAGCTCACGATCGTCGGCGTCGATGTCGCCGTCGTCGTCGAGGTCGCCGACCGGCTCGCTCATCTGACGCGTCAGCTCGTCGTCGGGATCGTCGCTCGCACCGCCGTTGGCACCGCTGACCAGGCTGGCCTCGAACTCCTCGACCTCACCCGAAGCGTGATCGAGCGAGCCCGGGATGTTCTCCCGGTGCAGCTCGGTCGGCTCGGAGGGGTCTTGCGGGTCGTCCCCGCTCTTGGTTCGGTCAGCCATGGTGCGATGCCTCAGGGACCTAGCGGGTCTCCCGATGGCTCGTCTGACAGCGGCACCACTTGCAGAACTTCCGCAGGGTGATGCGGTCAGGCGTGTTGCGCTTGCTCTTATTCGTCTGGTAATTGCGGCGCTTGCAATCCTCGCAGGCGAGGGTCACGGCAATGCGCACGTCTCCGCGGGCCATAACGGGCTCCCGTCGAGGGTGAACTGAGGAAAGTTGGTTCGACTGCTCTTGACCCGGGGCAAAGAAACGACTCGCCCCGGAGCGAGTCGACCTCGCAGGATAGCGCTCTTGGGCTCCCGAGGGAGCGCGATGGTTCGGGTCTGGAGCTAAGCCCGTGCCGAGGCGGCAGGGTCCAGACGCGTCATCTGCACGGAGGCCTCGAGATCGGCCCGCGCGGTGCCGCGATAGACGCCCTTGATCGGCGGCACGTCGCCGTAGCGACGGCCGTGGCCGATCTTGACGTGGGTCTCCCCCGCCAGACGGCGGTTGGTCGGGTCAGCGCCGACCCAGCTCGGCTCACCGCGGCCGCCGGTGCCGGGCAGCAGCGCCTCCAGCCAGGCGTGCGTCTGGACCTCGACCGACGCGGTGCCGCCGTCCTCGGGCGCGCTGAAGAGGTAGCCCGAGACGTAGCGCGCCGCGATGCCGTTGCGCCGCAGCAGCACGAGCGCGAGGTGCACGAAGTCCTGACAGACGCCGGCGCCGGCGTCGAGCAGGTCCTCGATCGTCGAGCCGACGTAGGTGACGCCTGGGCGATAGGCGAAGCGGTCGGGGATCAGCTCGTTGAGCCAGCGCAGCGTGGCCAGGGGCGTGCGCGCGCGGGCGATGTCGAGCAGGTCGGCCAGCACGGTGTCGTCGGGCTCGTCGTCGGCCGCGAGCAGGAACTCGCCGGCCGCCTCGGCGTAGGTCTCGCCGTCGAGGTGCTCCCACGGCGCCTCGGGTGCCTCGGGCGGCTCGGAGGTCACGACGCGGGCGCGTACGTCGATGGTCATGTGGTCGTGGGGCCGTGCGACCCCGAACTCCATGACCTCGGTCCCGAAGTAGTCGACGTGGCGATGGATCCGCGCCTCGGGATCCAGGCGCACGTGGAACTCGTCGCAGCGCTGCGACGACGTTGTCGCGGGTCGCACGCGCAGCGCGTTGAGGTTGTCGGTGACCGGCGACTCGTACTTATAGGAGGTGCAGTAGTGGATGTCGTAGTTCACGCGACCACGGTCCCGGTTGCCGCGCCGGCGCCGGCGAAGTAGCGCTCGGCGATGTCGGCGTCGATGAGCGCCAGCTCGCTCTGGACCAGCGAGCTGGCCTCGGCCAGGTTGCCATCCTCGGCGGCGGCGCGCCCGCGGAACTCCAGGTCGGCGGCCAGCCGGCTGAGGCGCAGCACCGGCTCGGAGCTGCGCGGGGCCTCGTCGGCATCGGCCAGCGCGCCGTGGACCGCGTCGACCGAGGCGGCGACGGAGTCCGGATAGGCGCGCTCGTAGAGCAAGAAGCGCGCGACCGGACCGGCGTTGGGCGGCGCGGGCACCGCGCGGCGGAAGGCCTGGAAGCCGCCGACGGCCTGCAGCAGCGCCAGCGCCTGGCCGTCGCGCACGCCGTCGGTGCCCTCGGCGTGCTCGCCCGGTGCGGGCATCGCGACGCGCAGCATCCGCAGAACCATGTCGGCCGACTCGATCCGGCCGCCGGCGACGAGGAAGGCGCGCGCTTCGTCGCGCAGCATCGTCCGGCTGTTGAGGCCCCAGAAGAGCGCGCTGCGCTCCTTGACGTACTGGAAGACGCTGTAGGGCCCCATCTGCATGCGGCCCTCGAGGTCACCGGCGCTCAGGGCCAAGTGCGTGGTGTTGACCGCCTCCCACATCTCGGCGGAGATGACGTCGCGCACGGTGCGCGCCCCCTCGCGCGCACGGGCGACGCACGAGATGACCGAGGCGGGCTCCTCGCGCGTGAGCGTCATGCGGTTGAGCACCTCGTCGCGGCGGACGGGCCGCCCGTCGGCCTTGGCGCCCATGATCGCGAGGATCGAGCCCCAGCCGAGCCGCACGCCGGAGGGATCGTCAGGACGACCCTGCAGGCTGGCCTGAAAGACGCCGTCGAGCATCCGGGCGGTGTGCTCGGCACGAGCGACGTTGCGGCCGAGCCAGAAGAGCTCCTGGGCGATGCGCGAGAGCATTTAGCGACGACCCACTCCGCGGCGATCCTGACGGCCGACGCCGGCCTGACGTTGTTGTTGCTGTTGCTGCTGCCCGGTCCACTCGCTGCCGTAGCGCAAGCCCGGCATCGTCGTGGGGACGATGTCGTGCAGCGCGGTGTCGCCCTCGCGGACGCTGCCCGCGCCGGTGTCCTCCTCGAGCACCCAGGTGTCCTTGGAGCCGCCGCCGCGTGAGGAGTTGACGATCATCGAGCCTTCGGTGAGCGCGACGCGCGTCAGCCCGCCGGGGACGATCCTGATCGTCTCGCCGAAGACGGCGAACGGCCGCAGGTCGACGTGGCGCGGGCTGAGGGCGCCGTCGGAGCCCGCGGTCGGGACCGTCGAGAGGTTGACCAGCTCCTGCGCGATCCACAGGCCGGGGTCGCGGCGGATGACGTCGGCCAGGCCGGCGAGGTCGTCGGGCGGCGTGGCGGGACCGATGAAGACGCCCTTGCCGCCCGACTCGCCGGTCGGCTTGACCACCAGCTCATCGAGGCGCCCGAGCACGTAGTCGAGCTGCTCGGGGTCGGAGAGCAGGTAGGTCTGGACGTTGGCGAGGATCGGCTCCTCGTTGAGGTAGAAGCGGATCATCTCCGGCACGTAGTGGTAGATCGCCTTGTCATCGGCCACGCCGGTGCCGAACGCGTTGGCGACGGCGACGGTGCCGGCGCGGTAGGCGCGCACGAGCCCGGGGACGCCGAGGACCGAGTCGACGCGGAACTCGAGCGGGTCGACGAAGTCGTCGTCCAGGCGGCGGTACACCGCGTGGACCCGGCGCAGGCCCGCCGTCGTCCGCATGTAGAGGACGTCGTCGCGCACGACGAGGTCCGACGCCTCGACCAGCTCGACGCCCATCTGGCGCGCGAGGAAGGCGTGCTCGAAGTAGGCGGAGTTGAACGGGCCCGGCGTCCACACCACGACGGTCGCCTCGGCGTCGGCGCTCGGCGCCACCGCGCGCAGCGCGGCCAGCAGCAGCTGCGGGTAGTGGTCGACCGGGCGCACGCGGTACTGGGCGAAGAGCTCGGGGACCAGCCGCGTCATGGCGACGCGGTTCTCGAGCACGTAGGAGATGCCCGACGGCGTGCGCACGTTGTCCTCGAGCACCTTCCAGGTGCCGTCGGCGTCGCGCACCAGGTCGCAGCCGGCCACGTGCGTGTAGACCCCGCCGGGAGGGCGGATGCCGTGCACGACGCGGGCGAAGTGGCTGCGCGAGACGACCAGCCGCCACGGCACGATGCCCTCGCGGATGATCTCGCGCGCGTGGTAGACGTCGTCGACGAAGGCGTTGAGCGCGCGGATGCGCTGCGCGAGGCCGCGCTTGATCGGGATCCACTCCTCGGCCGGGATGATGCGCGGGACGAGGTCGAGCGGGAAGGGGCGGTCCTTGGGTCCGTCCTCGCCGGTCAGCTCGAAGGTGATGCCCTGCTGCATGAAGATCGCGTCGCGCCGGCGCCCGGCGGCGGCCAGGTGGGCGGGTCCCATCTGCTCGAGCGCCGCGACCAGCTGCGACGCATGGGCGGCCGCGGAGCCCTCCGGACCGGCGAAGACCTCGTCGAGGAAGCCCTCGCGGGCGTGGTACTCGAGCGGCGCCGTGGTGGGCTCGGAGGCCATCGGACGGTGATCCTTGCACCGTTCGCAAACCGAAGGCACCGACCGTTCGGGCCAAAGCTGGGCGCCATTCGGTCCTGCGTACGTTTCGACCCACCACGATCTTGGGGACCGTAGGCGCGGGTCCCCGTTGCGTCCTGCCCTCGCCATCGTCCTCGCCGCGCTGCTGCTCACCGCGATCTCCGCGGCGCCGGCCTCCGCGAGCGGGCTCTCCCACGGCGACCGGCAGGCGCTCCAGCGCTACGCCGCCGACACCTGGAAGTCGTTCGGCCTGCTGGTCGACGCCCGCAGCGGGCTGCCCGACGACAACGTGACGGCCGAGGGCACGCGCTCGGGCTACACCTCGCCGACCAACATCGGCGCCTACCTCTGGAGCACGCTGGGCGCGCGTGAGGTCGGGCTCATCGGCCGCCGCGAGGCGACCGCGCGGATGGCGCGCACGCTGGCCACCCTCGCGCGCCTGGAGCGCGGGCCGGCCGGGCAGTTCTTCAACTGGTACGACCCGGCCACCGGCGCGCGCCTGACCACGTGGCCGGCCGACGGCTCGCCACTCGTCCCCTTCCTGTCGGCGGTCGACAACGGCTGGCTGGCCGCCGGCCTGACGATGGTCGAGAACGGCGTGCCCGAGCTGCGCGCCAAGGCGCACGCGCTCGTCGCCGCGATGGACTTCGGCTTCTACTACGACCCGGCCGTGGGCCAGTTGCGCGGCGGGGCGTGGACCGCGCAGCCGCCGGGCGACAGCGACCACGTGGGCGACGTGTGGTTCACCAAGAACCACTACGACGTCCTCAATTCCGAGCCGCGGATGGCC